>JBKKCN010000591.1:0-3920 GCA_046712525.1 Candidatus Rokuibacteriota bacterium | reverse complement strand
ATGCCGGTGGCGTAGAGCAGCTCGAGCAGTGCGCGATCGCGCACGCCGCGCGGCCGCGAGAGGTCCGGGCATTCCACGAGGGCGAGGGCATCGCTCTTCGAGAGGGCCTTGGGCAACGGCCGCGAGGAGTGCGGCAGGTCCACGTGCTCGGTGGGATCGCGCCGCAGATCCCCCTCGCGCACCAGATGTCGGTAGAACCCGCGCAGGGCCGACAGGCGCCGAGCGACGCTGGCCGGCTTGAGGCCGCGCTGCCGCAGGCGCTCCACGTAGGCCACGATCTCATCGGGTCCGATGTCGGTAGGGCGGCGGCGGGCGCCGAGGAAGCCGTGGAAATCGCGAAGGTCGCGCCGGTAGGCCGCGAGAGTATTCCGGGACGCCCCCCGCTCCGCTTGCAGGGTCCCGAGATACCCGGCGACCGATTCCATCAAGGGAGACGCTGACTGGAAGGAAAAACGGAAACTGAGTGCACGACGGATTATATCAGCGTGACCTCCGCCACGGCAAGGCTCGCGACAGCACCGCGCGCTCGGGCGATCCCACCGCTCCGCTCACGACGATGAACACGGCCGCACCCCCCGCCACCGCCGCCGCCAGCCACGCGGCCGCCGATCCGGACCCGCCGCCCGCGGGGATGAGCCATCGGGCCAGCAGGCACCACGCGGCAAGCGGCACGCAGGCGATCAAGATCCGAGCCGTGGAGGTGACGAGCGCGCGGCCGCCGATGGGGCCGAAGCGCCGTCGCGCCAGCCACACGAGGCCGGCGAGGTTCGCAAAGGTGCCGATGGACGAGGCGAGGGCGAGACCGCCGTGGGCCATGGGCCCCATGAGCGCCAGCGCGCTCACGGCGTTGACCGCGATCGCCATCACCCCGAGTCGTACCGCCGTTCCCGCCTGGCCGACGGCATAGAAGGCCTGGGCCACGATGCGCGCACCCGCGAAGCCCGTGAGTCCCACCGAGTACCAGACGAGCGCCTGCGCGGTGGCGGCGGTATCGCCGGCGGTGAAGAGACCGCGCTCGAAGAGGACGCGGATGATGGGCTCGCTCAGGATGACGAGCCCGACCGTGGCCGGCAGGGAGACGAAGATCGACAGGCGGAGAGCAAACCCGAGCGTGGCCGCCACCCCTGCCGTGTCGCCCGCGGCCGCCTGCCTGGACATCGTGGGCAGCGACGCGGAGGCGAGGGCGATGCCGAAGATCCCGAGCGGAAACTCCATCACGCGGTCGGCGTAATAAAGATAGGAATTGGAGCCCGACGGCAGCAGGTAGGCGAGCAGCGTGTTGATGAAGACCATCACCTGGACGGCGGGGAGGCCGAAGACGGCGGGCAGCAGCAGCCGCGCCACCCGGGTGACGGCTGGATGATCCCGCTGCCACACCGGCGCCACGAGCAGTCCGCACGATCTCAGGCTGGGCAGCTGCACGGCGAGCTGGCCCACGCCCCCCACGAGAACGCCGATGGCGAGCGACAGGATGGCCGGTTGTACGTGGGAGGCGAGCAGCAGGACGCCCGCGATCATGCCGAGATTGAGCACCGCGGGACCGAAGGCGGCCGCGAAGAACCGTCCTTGCGCGTTGAGCGCGCCCATGACGAGGGCGGAGAGCCCGACGAGCAGTACGTAGGGAAACATCACGCGCGTGAGCAGCACCGCCAGCGACTCCTGCGCGGGATCCGAGGTGAAGCCGGGGGCAATCGCGCGCAGCAGCCACGGACTGAGGATGACCCCGAGCAGCGACGTCACGCCGAGCACGGCGAGCGCGGCGCCGCTGACCGCCCGCAGCATGCGCACGAACTCGTCCCGGGAGCGCGTGGCCGCATAGTCGGAGAAGACGGGGACGATCGCGGTGGAGAGCGCACCCTCGGCGAGCAATCGCCTCAAGATGTTCGGGATGCGAAAGGCGACGAAGAAGGCGTCGGTGACGGGTCCCGCCCCGAAGGCGAGCGCCACCACCGCGTCGCGGACGAAGCCGAGGATGCGGCTGGCGAGAGTGGCGGCCCCGATGCTACCGAGCGCCCGGACGACCTGGCGTTCTTCTGTCATATGGGGGACCTCGACGGGTCCCCCAAGCGCTTGATCGAGATGGGGGGCCTCGAAGGCCCCCCAATCCCCCCTCCGCTCGGAAGCGCCCCGGCACAGCCGTGGCGCTCCTCGATCACGGGCTCCCACGTTGCTATTGGCGTTCCTTTACGGCATGATTTCGCTCGGTACTGGCGCGGAGCCGCGCGCGGGCCGGAGAAAAGGAGATCACTGTTGGCGAATACGAAGTCGGCCATCAAGCGCATTGGCCAGAACGAGAACCGCCGCTTGCGTAACCGCACCGTCCGCACCAAGGTGCGCGGCCTCATGAAGACCGCGCGCGGCACGCAGGGCGCCGAGCACCGCACCGCCGTCCTCGACGCCATTCGCGCTCTCGACAAAGCGGTCACGAAGGGTGTGATCCACCGTAACACTGCCGCCCGCAAGAAGTCCGCGCTCGCCCGTCGTCTCGTCGCCGCGAAATAGCGCCACTCCCTCATCGCGCCGCCGCCTCGCACGCTGACGGTGCGCCCGCGGCCGTGGCGGACCGCGGCCCCGGGCGACCGCGCAGGCTGTAGAGTAGCTCGACGGCGGCTTCGGCGAGACAGTCGCCCGCGTGACGGCCGAAGACGGCCGCACAGGTGACGTAGTGCGGACGATCGTAGTCGGCGGCCGTCACGAAATAGCCGAGGTAGTCGTTCGAGAGCCCGGCCACGAACGCGCGCCCGAAGAGCGCGCTGCCCTCCTTCTTGATCGTCTCTCCGAGGATCGTCTGCAGCTCTCCCGGTATCGCCACCCACGCCACGCGGCCGACGGAGAGCGCGACGAGGTCGGCCACGCGTGGGAAGGTGTTACCGAGGGGGATCGTGAGGAAGCTCGGTGCCCAGCCGCCCACGCAGTGGCGCACGGACAGTCGCGCGGGGGCCAGGCGCACCCGCTTCGTACGGATGTCGATGTCTTCCCCACCCGCGGCGACGGCGGTGCGCCAGCCTTCGCGCACGGTGGCCGCGAGCGCGGTGCCGACCTCGTCCATCGCCGCCGCGCCGTGTCGCGCCGGGCTCACGTCGGCGACGGCGCCGTTGACGAAGAGCGCCGGGACCCGCAGCTCACGCTCGAGGGCGGCGGAGGGGCGCCCGTGGCGTCTCCGGAAATTTCGAGGTTTCGCGCGCTGAGCATGGTGCCGTGGATGGCGAAGTTCCACACCACGGCCACGGGAGCGCCGGCGCGGGTGGAGATCTTCAGCACGACGACCTCGTGGTCGAGGCCGCGCGCCAGACGGCTGCGGACGACGGGCGGCGCCGTCACGGAGGCGACGGCGATTGTGGCAGGTGCGACGGCGGCATCCGCGCGCCGCACGGCGGCCACCACCGCCTTCAGCAGCGCATCACGCACGCTGGAGTCGGCGCGATCCAGCGTGAGCCAGCCCATCACGGCCGAATCGACGAACGCCCCCGGCCCCGAATGCGTATGGGACGCGGACAGGATGAGCGTCGCGGGCCGCGCGCCGCTGGCAACGAGGCGCGCGGCGGCGTCTCGCGTGAACGCCGCGTCCACCGCCACGAGGTCCACCGTGACCCACGCCACCCGCGAGCGCGCGGATTCGAGGACGAGCGCCCTTGCCACCACGGGATCGCGCGTGCCCGTCGAGGGCCGAAACCAGAAGGCGTGGGGATAGCGGCCGAGGACGTCGGGGAGCCATAGCCGGCGCGCGAACGTACCGTAGCCGGCGAGCGGTGTGCCGGCGGGCACGTCCATGGCCACGGAGGCCGCTCCTGCCCGCAACGCTGCCCACGCGGGCGTGGCCGGTGTGATCGCCGGTGTGATCGCCGGTGTGATCGCCGGTGTGATCGCCGGTGTGATCGCCGGTGTGATCGCCGGTGTGATCGCCGGTGTGATCGCCGGTG
>JBKKCN010000590.1:0-6634 GCA_046712525.1 Candidatus Rokuibacteriota bacterium | reverse complement strand
GCGCCGTCGACCGGTTCAGCTACTGGTCAGGCAAGGCCTTCGCCTGGCTGATCCTCGCCCTCACCATCGTGGTGTCCATCGAGGTCTTCAAGCGCTACATCCTCAACGCTCCCACCGCCTGGATCTTCGATTTCAACAACATGCTGTACGGCACGCTCTTCATGATGTGCGGCGCCTACACGCTGGCGCAGGGCGGCCACGTCCGCGCCGACTTCGTCTACATCTATCTGCGCCCGCGTGCCCAGGCCGCGCTCGACCTCACCCTGTACATCCTCTTCTTCGTTCCCGGCATCCTCGCCCTCATCTATGCGGGCTTCGACTACGCCCGCGACTCCTGGCGGATCGGGGAGCACTCCACCGTGACCGCGGAGGGGCCGCCCGTCTACCACTTCAAGTCCGTCATCCCGCTCGCGGGCGCGCTCGTCATGCTCCAGGGCCTCGCCGAGATCGTGCGTTGCGTGGAGTGCCTTCGTACCGGACAATGGCCCGCTCGGATCGAGGACGTCGAAGAGATCGACGTCGTCGGCACACAGCTCGCGGGCAGCGAGTTCGTGGACGAGGAGTCCCGCCGGGCCGCTGTCGAGGGCGCGCACGCCATCGATGACGCCGCCCGCCATCGCAGCTCGGTCGAGCACAAGAACCCGTGAGCGATCCTTCTTTCGGGCTGCTGATGCTGGGGCTCATCGTGGTGGCCATCATGATGGGCTTCCCCACCGCCTTCACGCTCATGGGCCTCGGCATGTTGTTCGGTGCCCTCGCCTTCTGGGCGCCGGGCCAGCACTGGTACGACAATCAGATCTTCGACCTCATGGTGCAGCGGGCTTACGGAGTCATGACCAACGACACGCTGCTCTCGGTGCCCCTCTTCGTCTTCATGGGGTACATCATGGAGCGGGCCGCGCTCGTGGACCGGATGTTCCACAGCGTGCAGCTCGCCTTCCGGCGCGTGCCCGGCTCCCTTGCGGTGACCACGCTCCTCGTGTGCGCGTTCTGGGGGATCGCCTCGGGCATCGTGGGCGCCGTCGTCGTCCTCATGGGCGTCATCGCGCTGCGGCCCATGCTCAATGCGGGCTACGACATACGGTTGGCCGCGGGCGCGATCACCGCCGGCGGCACCCTCGGTAACCTGATCCCGCCCTCGGTCATGCTCATCGTGTACGCGGCGGTGGCGGGGCAGTCCATCGTGAAGCTCTACGCGGCGGCGATGCTACCCGGCTTCTTCCTCACCGGCCTCTACCTGCTTTACATCCTCGGCTGGGCGATCATCAATCCGAAGGTCGCACCCAAGCTGCCCCCGGAACGCTATCGCCTCCCGGTCCCGGAATGGCTGCAGCGGCTGGAGCGAGGTCCCTCACGACAGATTGCGGTCGGCCTCCTTGCCGCACTCGGGCGGCCGGGCCTGGTGCGCGGCGCGCGCACGCTCGACGGACGGCCGGTGAGCTACGGGATCATCGTGCAGAACGTGCTCGCGCTGCTCGTGCCGCTGATGCTGACAAGCGCCGTCCTCGGCGCCACGTGGTGGTACGTGACGATCCACAACGCCCCCGCGGCGGCGGCGACCCCCGCCGTGCCGGCGCCGATCGCGGCCACGGTCCCCACGCCCGCGCCAGCCGCTCCGTCCGCCGCGCAGCCTGCGACGGAGGAAGCGCCGCAGGAGCTGGGCGCGGCGGAATCGACAGCGGAGTCCTCGCCGGTCGCGCCCCCTGCGGACGCTCCGCCCCAGGAAATGGGCTCAGCGCCGGCGGCGGCGGATACGGTGACGGGCCGGATCCCGCGCCACTTCTACGCCTGGTTCTGGGGGATCGCCGCCTTCTTCGCGCTCGTGCTCGGTTTCTATTACTACGGCATGGACGGTGAGCAGCTCGAGATCCTCAAGGAGCTGACGGCATCCGTGGTGCCACTCGGCGTGCTCACCTTCGTGGTGCTCGCGGTGATTCTATTCGGCATCACGACCGCCACGGAGTCGGCGGCCATCGGCGCGCTCGGCGCGCTGTACCTGGCGGTGATGACGAAATCTCCGCGCCAAGTGTGGTGGTGGAGCCTCGTGGGTCTGCTCATCGGTCTCACGCTGGGCATGATGCGCGGCGGCGGCGTGACGCTGATCGTGTCGGGATCCCTCGGCGCCGTGTTCGCGGGCACGCTCGTGCCCTGGCTCGTGGGCCTGCGCACCACCCCCGCGCTGCTGGACAACCTCAAGCAATCCGTCTTCCTCACCGCCAAGACGACGGCGATGGTGTGCTGGCTCTTCGTGGGCTCGGCACTCTTCTCCGCCGTCTTCGCGCTACACGGTGGCCAGGGACTGATCGAGCGGTGGGTGCTGAGCATGAACCTGTCGCCGCTCGGGTTCATGATCATCGCGCAGCTCATCATTTTTCTGCTCGGCTGGCCGCTGGAGTGGACGGAGATCATCGTGATCTTCTGTCCCATCTTCATTCCGCTGCTGACGCACTTCAACGTCGACCCGCTGCTCTTCGGCACGATGGTGGCGGTCAACCTCCAGGCGGCCTTCCTGTCGCCCCCCGTCGCGATGTCCGCGTTCTACCTCAAGGGTGTGGCACCGAAGCACGTCACGCTCAACCAGATCTTCGCCGGCATGATGCCGTACATGCTCATCGTCGTCGTGTGCCTCGTGTTCATGCACATCTTTCCGGGCATGACGCTCTGGCTGCCGGAGTTCCTGTACGGCAACTGAAGCGCCCAACCTCCACGCGCTCTCCGCCTCGGATGCCGCGCGACTGATCCGCGATGGCGTGATCACCTCCACCCAGCTCGTGGAGGCGTGCCTGGCGCGCGTGCGTGAGACGGACGCGCAGGTGGAGGCGTGGGCCTTCCTCGATCCCGACTACGCCCTCGCGCAGGCGCGCGCCGCCGACGACCTGCGGCTGTCCGGCCAGCCCACGGGTCCGCTGCACGGCGTCCCCGTCGGTATCAAGGACATCATCGACACCGCGGACATGCCCACCGAGAACGGCTCCGTGCTGCACGCGGGCCGCACGCCTTCCAGGGACGCCGTCGTCATCACCATGCTGCGCGCGGCGGGTGCGGTCATCATGGGCAAGACGGTCACGACGGAGTTCGCCACCCGCACGCCCGGCAAGACGCGCAATCCGCACCATCCCGGGCACACGCCGGGCGGCTCCTCGAGCGGCTCCGCGGCCGCCGTCGCCGCCGGCATGGTGCCGCTCGCCCTCGGCAGCCAGACGGGCGGCTCCGTGATCCGGCCCGCAGCGTACTGCGGCGTGTACGGCTTCAAGCCCACGCGCGGGCTGATTCCGCGCCACGGGATGTTCGCGCTCTCGCAGACGCTCGATCACGTCGGTCTCTTCGCGCGCACGCTCGACGACATCGCGCTGCTCCTGGAACAGGTCTGCGGCTACGACGAGCGCGACCCGCATTCGCAGCTGCGCGCGCAGGTGCCGTACCGGCAGGTGGCCGCGGAGGAGCCGCCGCTGACGCCGATGTTCGCGTTCGTCAAGACGCCGCGCTGGGATGCCGTGGACGCCGACGCGAAGGATGCCTTTGCCGAGCTGGTGGAGCACCTCGGTGCCCAGGTGGAGGAGCTGGACCTGTCGGCGGCCGAAGATGCCTTCGAGTGGCACCGCGTCATAATGGACGCCGAGATGGCGGTGAACCTGCGCCGCGAGTGGGACAAGGGTGCCGCGCAGCTCTCGCCGTCGCTGCGCGCCCGATTGGAGCGCGGCCGCGATGTGCGCGCCACCGACTACCTGCGCGCCCAGGCCGCCATCCCGAGCCTGAACGAAAGCTTCGACGAGCTGTTCACCCAGCGCTACGACGCCATCATCACGCCCGCCGCGGCGGGCACCGCGCCCGCCGGCCTGGAGTCGACGGGCGAGCCCACCTTCAACTCGCTGTGGACGCTCTGCGGCACGCCCGCCATCAATCTTCCCGTCATGCAGGGCGCGAACGGCTTGCCGCTCGGCGTGCAGCTCGTCGGCCGTCAGAATACCGACGCGCGTCTGCTGCGCACCGCGCGCTGGCTCGTATCGCGAATCGCCGCAGGGCGCTGAAAAACGCCCATCTCCGTCGTTGGCTCGTTGTTCCCTCCCTGCGACGTGGCCGGGCCACGCCTCAGTCGGGAACGCCTCGCCGGCTAGGATCTGGGCGTTTTTGAGCGCCCTGCAGGTTTTTCACGCAGGCTCTAGATCACCTCTGCTCGCGCTGGCATGCGGGCGGCGGTAGAATCGGGGTGTCGTCGAATGGCTCACCCTGTCCTGACGGAAAGTTGAGGATGGTCATGCCGCGTTACGAGTACTACTGCGATGCGTGCCGCAAGGAAGTCACCCTCACGATGTCGATCGGCGAGCACGACAAGGCCTCGGCAGCCTGCCCTGAGTGCAAGGGGCGGTCGCTGCGGCCGCTGCTCGGCACGGTCTTCACGCAAACGTCGAGAAAGTCCTGAAGGGAGTCCCGATGAAACTACAAGGCAAGCGAATCGCGATCCTCGCCGAGAACATGTACCAGGAGATGGAGCTGTGGGTGCCGTATTACCGGTTCAAGGAGGAGGGCGCTGACGTGAAGGTCGTCGGCGCGGGAGGAGCCAAGTCCTACACCTCCAAGCACGGCTACCCCGTGAACGTGGACGTGCAGGCCGACCAGGTGAAGGCGGTGGAGTTCGACGCCGTCATCGTGCCCGGCGGGTACGCGCCCGACATGATGCGGCGGCACGCCGCGATGGTGGGGCTGGTGCGTGAGGCCACGCAGCAGGGCAAGGTGGTCGCCGCCATCTGCCACGCGGGATGGATGCTCGTGTCCGCGGGCGTGCTCAACGGCCGCAAGGCGACGTCGTTCTTCTCCATCAAGGACGACCTCGTGGCCGCGGGCGCCAAGTGGGTGGACGAGGAAGTGGTTGTCGACGGCAACCTGATCACGTCACGCAAGCCGGACGATCTGCCGGCGTTCTGCCGGGCGATCGTGGGCGCGCTCGCGAAGGCCTGACGCGCCTATCTGATAGGGAGGAGCGCCCCGGCGTTGCCGGGGCGTTCCCGCCCGCCCGCCTGCCAGCCGAGCCAGAGGATGGCGACGAGCAGCGCGGCGATGACGAGCACGGCGGATACGCGGGACAATTGGGACAGCCACGCGAGCGTTCCGCTGGAGAGACCGGCGAAGACGAGACCGACGACGGGCAGCACCGGTGCTCCGCAACCAACCACGCTACACGGCCCGGTAGACAGGCCGAGTACCCCCGCGAAACCGCCGAGCACGCCGCCGCTCTTGCCGGCGGTGGCACGCCAGCCGGGCAGGGCACCGGCGGCACGACGGTCGAGCCAGAGTGCGGCGTACACGGCAATCAGGCCCGCGGTGACCAGGAAGCGCAACATGTCGCCCGCGTCCACGGCGAAGCCCCACTCCGGTTGACCATACGGGCCGTCCGCGGAGAACCAGAAGAGCGCGGCGCCCGAGATGAAATCCAGCTTGGCGCTCCACGGCGCCGGTGAGGCGAGGTACTCGGGCAGGCGCTTGAGCCAGGGATTGAACGTGAAGTACGTCCACGGCGTGCGGGCCACCGACAGCACGAGGGGCGGCAGCATGATGTCGAGCACGAGGACGGCGGCGGCCACCAGCAGGACGGCGCCCGGGCGCGCTCGCACCGCACTCCAGATCCCGCGCATCGCTCGCCGCATCGGCCTCACCATACTGTGTTTGCTTGACAGTGGTCTGACCAGCATGTTACAGCGGGAGCACGCTGTAACCTCCAAACCCTACGCCACACTCGAAGCTCACCCAACGAAGGGGACAAAACACATGGCGGACGTGAATCGACGCAATTTCCTGGCGGGTCTCGGCGTGGCGGTCGGCGCCGGCCTCACGGGCGGACCGGCGGGCCTGCCGAGCGTGGGCATCGCGCATGCGCAAGGAACACCCAAGGGCAACATTCCCGACGCGCCCTACAAGATCGGCCACATGACGTTCTTCACCGGGCCCGCCGCCGTCCTCGGCGAGCACATGTTCAAGGGCCAGCAGCTCGCGGCGGAGGAGATCAACGCGGCGGGCGGCCTGCTCGGCAAGCGGAAGATCGAGCTGTTCAAGGCCGACGAGGCAGCCGGCACCGACGCCAACGTCAAGGAGATGCGGCGCCTGCGCCTGTCGGAGAAGATCGACTTCTTCTGCGGCATCACGTCGTCGGGCAACACGCCCGCGCTCGGACCCGTGGCCGAGGAGCTGAAGCTGCTCACGATGTTCGTCGACGGCTGCACCGACTTCCTGTTCGACAAGGCGGTGCCCAACCCGAAATACGTCTTCCGCACGACCAATATCCAGTCTGCCGACGGCGTGACGACCGCGCTCGCGATCGTACAGACGTGGCCCAAGGCCAAGCGCGTCGCGCACATCCACCCCGATTATTCGTACGGCCGCAACGCCTTCGACCACATCAAGATCGTGATGAAGAAGATGATGCCGCAGGCGGAGGTCGTGTCCGAGGGCTGGCCGAAGCTCGGCACGACGGACTTCAGCTCGCACATCACCAAGGCGATCTCCGCCAAGCCCGACATCGTCGTGTCCTCCGTGTGGGGCGGGGACTACGTCGCCCTCTACAAGCAGGCGCTCCGCTACGGCATGTTCGACAAGGCGAAGTTCGCCACCACGCTGGCGCTCGGGGTGGCGCCGCACGCCC
>JBKKCN010000589.1:0-4283 GCA_046712525.1 Candidatus Rokuibacteriota bacterium | reverse complement strand
CGCTTCTGCAGCTGGAGGGCGACGTTCTCGGACACGAGCTGGGCGTTGAGCTCGGGGTGGATGACCTCTTCGATGTTGAGGTAGATCTCCTTCCCCGTGCGCAGCTGGAGCTCCGCCTTCAGCTTCTCCACCTCCGAGCCCTTGCGCCCGATGATGATGCCCGGGCGCGCCGTGAAGATCGTGATGCGCGCGCGGTTGGCCGAACGCTCGAGGTCGATCTTCGCGATACCCGCGTGGTAGAGCTGGTCCTTGATGAAGCGGCGGATTTTGACGTCCTCGTGCAGCAGGTTCGCGTACTGCTTGGTGGCGAACCACCGCGAGCTCCACGTGCGCGTGGAGCCGAGGCGGAAGCCGATCGGATGCGTCTTCTGGCCCATCGCCTATTTCGTCTCCTTCGACTTCGGGGTGCCCGCGGCCGGCTTCTTGCCGGACGCCTTGGTGGCGGCGCCGCGCCTGGCGGTCGCCGCTGGTTTCTTCGCGGTCCTCGGCGCTGTCCCGCGCCCGGCGGCGGGCATGGGGGCGGGGGCGCTCGCCACCGCCCGGCGCGATACCGCCATGCGGCGCGGGATGTGCGCCACCGCGCGGCTGCCGTTCGTCTCGTCGCTCACCCCGATGGTGAGATGACTGGTGCGATGCTTGATGAAGAAGGCGCGCCCCATCGCGCGCGGCTGCACGCGCTTCATGGAGGGCCCGCCGTCCGCCACCGCCTGCACCACGCGGAGGTCGTCGAGGTTGCGCATCTGGAAGTTGTGCTCGGCGTTGGCCACCGCCGAGCGCAGCACCTTCTCGATGAGCCGCGCGGCCGCGCGGGGGGTGAACTCGAGGGTGGCGAGGGCCTCGCCCACCGGTCGGTTGCGGATCTGGTCGAGGACGAGACGCGCCTTGCGGGCGGACACGCGGACGAAGCGGGCGCGGGCAACGGCGAGCATGGGCTCAGGCCTTCCCCGTGGGCGAGGTGGAGGCCTTCTCCGAGGAGCCGTGCGCCTTGAAGGTGCGCGTGAGCGCGAACTCGCCGAGGTGATGGCCGACCATGTTCTCGGTGATGTAGACGGGGATGAATTTGCGGCCGTTGTGCACGGCGAGCGTGTGTCCCACGAATTCCGGCGAGATCGTCGAGCGCCGCGACCACGTCTTGAGGACCTTCTTCTGGCGCGTGCGGTTGAGCTCTTCGATGCGCCCGTAGAGCTTCTCGTCGATGTACGGCCCCTTCTTGAGCGAACGTCCCATCCCCTGCTCCTATTTCTTTCGCCGGGTCACGATCATGGAATCGGAGGGCCGGGCACCCCGGCGCGTCTTGTATCCCTTGGTCGGTTTGCCCCAGGGGGTCATCGGATGATTGCCCTTGCCCTTGCCCTCACCGCCGCCCATCGGATGGTCGACGGGGTTCATCACGGTGCCGCGCACGGTGGGACGGAACCCCTTCCAGCGCACGCGCCCCGCCTTGCCCACGGACACGTTCTCGTGATCGAGATTGCCCACCTGACCCACGGTGGCCATGCATTCCACGGCCACGCGCCGCACCTCGCCCGAGGGCAGCTTGAGGGTGGCGCGGTCGCCTTCCTTGGCGAGCAGCTGCGCCTGCGCGCCCGCGCTGCGGCACATCTGCGCGCCACGACCGGGCTGCAGTTCCACGTTGTGCACGAGGGTGCCCACCGGGATGTTCCGGATGGGCAGGGCGTTGCCGGGCAGGATGTCCGCCTGCGGGCCCGACATCACCACGTCGTCCACCTTGATCCCGTTGGGCGCGATGATGTACCGCTTCTCGCCGTCCCGATAGAAGAGCAGCGCCAGCCGCGCGGAGCGATTGGGATCGTACTCGATGGCCGCCACGCGGGCGGGAATGCCGATCTTGTCGCGCTTGAAGTCGACCTCGCGCAGCATGCGCTTGTGACCGCCGCCGCGATGACGGACGGTGATGCGCCCGGCGCCGTTGCGGCCGTTGGTGCGCGTCTTCGGCGTGAGCAGGCTCTTCTCCGGTGTCGTCTTGGTGATCTCGTCGTACGTGAGGTACGTGAGATACCGGCGCGCGGGCGACGTCGGCTTGACGGTACGGATTCCCATGCCTCTACGCTCCCTCGACGAGATCGATCGTGTGTCCGGGCGCCAGCGTCACGATCGCCTTCTTCCAGTCCGAGCGCCGGCCCTGGTGACGGCCCATGCGCTTGAGCTTTCCCTCGAAGGAGGCCGTGCGCACGGCGGAGACCTTCACGTTGAAGACGCTCTCCACGGCGGCGCGGATCTCGACCTTGTTGGCGTCGGGACGCACGCGGAAGGCCACCGTGTTCTGCTCTTCCTTCTGCCGCATGCTCTTCTCGGTCATCAGCGGCCTGATGAGCACCTCGCGGGGATCGCGGCTCATTGTGCGAGCGCCTCCTCGAGCGCGAGCAGCCCCGCGCGCTCGAACACGACGTGGGCGGCGCGCAGGAGCTGGTAGACCGACACGTGGCTCGGCGTCTCCACCGTGATCCACGGCACGTTGCGAGCGGCCCGGGCCACGTCGTCCCCGAGCGTCTGCACCACCACGAGGGTGTGCGCCTGCGGCAGGCCGAGACCGGCCAGCGCGGCCACCAGGCTCTTCGACTTGCCGCCCTCCACCGCCACGGACTCCACCACCTTCAGCTCCCCGGCGGAGAGCTTGGCGGCGACGGCGGCGCGCAGCGCCTCTCGGCGCATCTCGCGTGGCATGGCCTTGTCATAGCTGCGCGGCGTGGGGCCGAAGGGCTTGCCGCCGCCCTTCCACTGCGTGGCCCGGATGGAGCCCTGGCGCGCGCGTCCCGTACCCTTCTGCTTCCACGGCTTGCGCCCACCGCCCGACACCTCGCTGCGGCCCTTGGTGTCGTGGGTGCCCGCGCGGCGATCGGCGAGCTCGCGCACCACCGCCTGGTGGAGCAGCGGCACGCGCACCTCGGTGCCGAAGACTTCCGCCTTCAGCTCCAGCGTGCTCTTCTCCTTGCCCTTCGCGTCCAGGACCTTGACGGTCGGCATTATTTCTTGCCTGCGGCTTTCTGGGTCTGGGGCTTGGCGGCCGCCACCGTGCCCTGCTGCTGCTGCTTCGTGGTCTTCACGCTCTTGCGCACGAGGAGGACGGAGCCATTCGCCCCCGGCACCGCGCCGCGAATGAGGAGCAGGTTCTGCTCCGGCAGCACGCGTGCAATCGTCACGTTGAGGACCGTGCGCTGGTCGCCGCCCATCCGCCCCGGCAGGCGGTGGCCCGGCCACACGCGCGAGGGGTCGGAGGAGGCGCCGATGGAGCCCGGGGCGCGATGAAACATCGAGCCGTGCGACTCCTCGCCGCCGCGCCAGTGGTGACGCTTGACGCCGCCCTGGAAGCCCTTGCCCTTCGTCACGCCCACCACGTCGACGAACTCACCGGGCGTGAAGAGGTCCACGCCGATCGTCTGCCCCACCTCGTACGGCTTGTCCGGCTTGTCGAGCCGGATCTCGCGCAGGACACGCGTGGGGGCGACATTCGCCTTCTTGAAGTGGCCCGCCGCCGGCTTGGACACCTTCTTCTTGTTCGTCTCGAACCCGAGCTGCAGAGCGTCGTAGCCGTGCTGCGCCTTCGTGCGCACGGCCACGATCGTGTTCGGCGCCGCCGACACCACGGTGACGGGAATCTGGTTGCCGTCGTCCCCAAAGATCTGCGTCATGCCGACCTTGCGCCCGATCAACGCTTCTTTCCTCGCCATGACTGTTCCCTAGTCCTTCGAGCCCATCAAAATGGTCCAGATGCTAGGCGCCGACGAGCGAGGACTGAGGCGTAGGCCGCCTACGCCGCAGGGACGAGCGAGGAGGCAACGACGCAGATGGGCCATTTTCATGGGCTCGCTCACAGCTTGATTTCGACGTCGACGCCGGCGGGGAGGTCCAGCTTCATCAGCGAATCGACCGTCTGGGGCGTGGGATCCACGATGTCGAGCAGCCGCTTGTGGGTGCGCATCTCGAACTGCTCGCGCGACGTCTTGTCGACGTGGGGCGAGCGCAGCACCGTCCAGCGGTTGATCATGGTGGGCAGCAGCACGGGCCCCGCCACGCGCGCACCCGTGCGGCGCACCGTCTCCACGATCTCCTTCACGGAGCGGTCAAGCAGACGGTGATCGTACGCCTTGAGGCGGATGCGGATCTTCTGATCGGCGCCCAGGGTCACCATGGCCTCAGTCCGCCATGATCTCGGTGACGACGCCCGCGCCCACCGTCCGCCCACCCTCGCGGATCGCGAAGCGCAGCTCCTTCTCCATCGCCACCGGCATGATGAGCTCGATCGCCATCGTCACGTTGTCCCC
>JBKKCN010000588.1:0-6538 GCA_046712525.1 Candidatus Rokuibacteriota bacterium | reverse complement strand
AGCTGGGGGAGGCGGCGGAAGTGCTGATGCGCTTCCCCGTCGCCGTGCAGCTCCGATACCTGCAGACGATGCGCGAGATCGCCTCCGAGCGGAACACGACGACGTTCTTCCCGCTCCCGATGGATCTGCTCGGCCATCTCTTCCAGGGCATGGGCAACAAGGACGCCAAACCCTAGACGGTTTCTCTACGGTGGCAACGCATGTAGAATACGGAAGCTTTCGGGGGGTTAGCTCAGTTGGGAGAGCGCAGCGTTCGCAACGCTGAGGTCGAGGGTTCGAATCCCTTACCCTCCACCATTCCACTGTAAGTGCTGAACGTCGTGTCGGTCGTGCCCTTCTCCTGTGTGGCTGCTACATCCAGCCGCTACGCAGGGGGAGGGCAACGATGCGATCAGGCGCCTTCCCAGGCTCATCCTGACGCCCTCGCCCGTCTCCACGAGTCTCGATCTCCTAACCGCGACTTACCACCGCCGCTTCGATTGCGTCTGCCAGATGCACGTAGTCGAACGGCTTCGCGATGTCGCGAAATGCCCCGAGCTTAAGAGCCTCACGCGCAAAATCCAGGTCGACGTCGCCGGTCACGATGATTACTGGGATCTCTGGACACGACGTACGGATGTGGCGCAACGCTGTCATGCCCCCGACGCGTGACAGACCTATACCGAGTAGAACCACATGAGATGGTGAGGCCGCTATCAGTTTGAACGCGTCCTTCGCATTTGTCGCGGCGAGGACTTCGTAACCCTTCACTCGTAGGAACTCCGTGAGTATGCCCAGAATCTTGAGGTCGTCATCGACAGCCAGTACACGATCGGAGGGGAGCACAGCGCCGATTGTGGCTGTGAGTGCCCTGCGTACGGTATTGGATTTTGGTATAAGACATCCGCGCCGCGATTTTGAGAGCTTTGCTTTAACGCACCCTGGAGCGGATGGCGGTGAAACCGCTACCGCGTTGTCATTCGGGACCCGGCCACCGCGCGCTTCGCGACAGCAATCGCTTCGTGTGATGCCTGGATTAGACGGCGCGACGTGTTGATCTGCTGAGACGCCATGTCGGCATTCGCTGACGACTTCTGATGGCGCGCGGAAGGAGCGGCACGTCTTTCTTGTCCGGGACGGTGTCCTTCTGTGGGCGTGGGCGACGCTTCGCTTGCCCAAGTTCACAGAAGTCGTTATTGGGGCAAGCGGAGCAGTGACCCATGTCACCACATACATACGTGCCACGATCAGAGGGACAGCTATGCCAGCGATGACAGCCGGAAGGGTGTGCTTCTGCGAACGGTAACCATGCTGCCCACAGTCGCAGGTCGAGCACGGGGGCCTAAACTAAGATCAGACTTGGGCGGAAGATTAGTGGCTGCCGTTGCCGTTGCGAGCGAAGGCGCCGGCCACCCTTGGGTCGGCACGGACAACTGCCCAGCCAAGCGCACGAATCTGATGGTCGACGTTGCGCTGGCGTCGGTTGGACAGTTGACCACCCGGTCTCGGTCCGTCACCGCGCCTGTCCAGGATCACGACGATCGTCGGATTTTCGCTCAGCTCACGCCGTAGCGTCTCGAACAGCTTGGGCTGCGTGCGCGAAACAATGAGCAAATGGTGAGCGCTGGGCGCCCCCGAGATGGTGCTGTGCATCTCTTCGACGAGCGCGCGCACGGCCCGCACGGCAGCCTTATCCGAGGCGTCGCCAATGAAGCGGGAGAGCGGTGACCAGGTCTCGCTTCCACACGCCGGACACTGCTCGGCGCCGATCTCGAAGCAAGCCTCGCAATCCAGGCAGAGGGCCAGTCGCGCTAACGGAAAGTGGACACTAGGTACAGCGGCCAGTACGGCACGGCGGGTTCGCATGGTCCCAGAGTGCGCGCAAGAGCGGTGCCAAACGCGATCATGCGTCATTTCACACCGATACGCTCCATCACACACGTGGAGTGTCAAGGCGGGGACCAGACTGACGCGAGGCGGGGCGTTTCAGCACCTCCGTTTCAACCGGCCTAGTAGCGGAAGGGGACGGGGTACGGCCGGCCGAACGGTCGCCCGTCCTTGACCGTGAGCACCGGCACCAGCTTCTTCGTCCCCGACTTCTTGTTGGCCCGGGTGTCGACGAACTCAACGGGCGGCCCTTCGACGTAGTCGAAGATGGCCACGTCGGCCGGTGCGCCGACGGCGAGTGTGCCGAGCCCCGGGACGCGGCCGATGAGCTTCGCCGGCTCCACCGTCGCGCGCCGCACGACCTCGTCCAGCGACAGCCCCATGGCGAGGAACTTCGACATGGACCCAGGGCAGCGTCGGGTAGCCCGGCGTGTTGATCGACAGCGCGTGGATGTCGCTCGAGATCGTGTCCACGTGGCCGCCTTGCATCATGGCCGGCTCGCACACCGTAAAGTCGAACGAGCCGCCGCCGTGGCCGACGTCGAACACGACGCCGCGCTGCTTGGCGGCCCTCGCGGCGGGGATGAGCTGGCCGTTCTGCACGATGTTGTTGCCGGCGCCGCTGTAGGCGTGGGTGAGGATGTCGCCGGGGCGCAGCAGGTCCAGCACGTCCGAGAGGCTGCCGGGCGCGGCGCCGATGTGGCACATCACGCGGAAGTCCTTGCCGGCCATCTCGGCCGCCTGCACGGCCCGGCGCAGCGGCTCGACGCCGTTGCTGCCGACCACGTTGTCGGTGATCCGCACCTTGACGCCGAGCACGACGTCGGGATTCTCGGCCAGCGTGCGCGCGCACGCGTCCACGTTGGCGAACGCGATGTTCTGCATTTCGCCGACGGACAGCGCGTCCGTGAGCCCGATCGAGGAGATGTGCACGAAGGCGTAGAGACGCGTGCGCGCCTGGCCGATGACCCAGTGCTTGAGCGCCCCGAAGTTGTAGGCGCCCGCGGCGCCCGCGGAGACACCGGTGGTGGTCGCGGTGATGGGGACCAGCTCGTCGGAGGGCAGGCCGATGGCGCCGATGAGCGGACCGTAGTGCGTGTGCAGGTCCACCAGCCCCGGTGTCGTCAGCCTGCCCGCGGCGTCGTAACGCTGCGTCGCGCGCTCGGCGGGGATCGGTGTGGAGGACAGCACGGCGATCTGGCCGTGCTTGATCGATGTCGCGCTTGCCGCGCAGCGTCTGCGAGGGATCGAGCACGTCGGCGTTCGCGATTACCAGGTCGTACTTGAGCGCGGGGTCGGCGGGTTGAAGCCGCGCGGCGCCGGGCTCGCCTGCGCCAGCATCAGCGGCGCGGCAGCGGCGGGGGCGCCGGCCAGCGAGGCGCCGGCGGCTATCGTGCCCGAAGCGAGGAAGTCGCGTCGCGAGAGGTCCATGGAGTCCTCCTGTTGCCGCTCGAGTCGGCGTCCGAGTGTAAACAACCTCATGCTTGCTTCACAACCAGGCCCGTTGCCGACCGCGCTCGCCGGCACGCTGACCGCACCGCGCGCCGCGGGGGCGCAACAGGCGGGCATGACCCGGCAAACTTTGATAGACGCTACCGATGCCCGCAGGCATTAGAATCGGTCAGTGCTTCGTATCGCTCGCGTGCTGGCTGTCGACGACGATCAAATGATCCTTGAACTGCTGACGGAGTTTCTCGTGTCCGAGGGCCACGAAGTCGTCACCGCGCAGAGCGCGCCCGCTGCCTTGTTGCTCATAGCGCGCGCGTCGCCTGACGTCGTCCTGCTCGATATCAAGATGGCCGGCGTCGACGGCATGACGGCCTTGCGGCGAATTCGCGCGCGCCATCCCACGTTGCCGGTCGTCATGCTCACGGCGAATGACGACATCGATCTGGCCCGTGACACGCTCAAGCTCGGCGCCTTCGACTATGTCGCCAAGCCCTTCAACTTCGGCCACCTTGTGCGTGTGATCGAGGCGGCGGTGGCGCATCGCGGCCACGAGGGCAGCACCGCGGTCAGTTAAGCAGCGCGATTTGCCACGGGCGGCCCTTGCAACCCCGGGCGCTTTCGCACCAGCGTGATCACCCCGACACCTGCGAAGCGGCCAGAAGCTGACCGATATCGTCAGCGGAGACTCGCGCTCGTGCCGCACGAACGTCTGATAGTACAAGTGTTTACGATGCAGCCTGCGGCCGTGGTACGTCCTTTGCTCCGAGAGCGCTTACTGGACGCACCTTTGGGGGTAGGGATGAGCGATGCGCGGGGCCGGATTCTGATCGTCGACGATGAGCCGGGTGTCGTGGAGGTCCTGACGGCCTATTTCTCGCATGGCGCGCGCTTCGAGATCATGACGGCCCACCAGGGCGCCGATGCCGTGATGATCGCCGACTTTCGCCGGCCCGACGCCGTTCTGCTCGACATCCTGATGCCGGGGATGGATGGCATCAAAGTCCTGCGAGCCATCCGCGCCCTGGACCCCAGCATCCCGGTGGTCATGGTGACCGCCAACGCGGACGAGAAGATCGCCCGAGACACGTTCACGATGGGCGCCTTCGACTACGTGAGCAAGCCGTTCGACTTCGACGTCCTCGACCGCGTCGTGACGGCCGCGGTAGCCGCGGGCACCGACGGCAAGTGGTCGCTGCTGGGCGTCAACCGCGCCGCGCCCCACGCACGCTCGCTCCGGATCGAGCAGGTGGTGGGCCTCATGCGAAACGGCATTCTCGAGCAGTCCGCATCCACGTCGCCGAGACGCGCCATCGCAATCTGATACGGGTGCCGATGCCGGTGCCCGCCCCGCTCTCGTACTAACTGTCGACGCCGACTTAAAATGGCCGGTGGTTGCCCCTCGTCGCCTGCCGTCTTATGCTCACGCCGTTGTCGGTGCGAAGGGGCGTGCTCATGCGTGCCGATGCCGGACGATAAAACGGTCGAGGTGGTTGGCGAAAAGCTGGCGGTCACGCGGGCCGAATGGTGCGGGGCCGCCGAGCACATCACCCGTGGAGCGCAGCTCCTGCATGAGATTGCGCACGGCGAGGCGCTCGCTCACGTTGTCCTCGGAGTACATGTCGCCGCGCGGGTCGAGCGCGTGCGCGCCGCGCTTGATCACTTCGGCCGCGAGCGGGATGTCGGCGGTGATGACGAGATCCCCGGGCTGGACGTGGTGCACGATGAGGTGATCGGCCACGTCGAAGCCCTTCGCCACCCGGACGCTCTTGAGGAACGGGGAGGGTGGGGTACGGAGGGTCGTGTTGGCGACCAGCGTCGTGATGACCTGGGCGCGCACGGCGGCACGGAACAGGATCTCCTTGTTGACCTGCGGACACGCATCCGCATCGACCCAGATCTGCATGTGGAGTTAGTATCACGGATGAAGGAGACCCGATGCTCGACGTCGTGATTCGCAACGCGCAGCAGGTGGTGACTCCGCACGGTGTGGGGCAGTGGGACATCGGCATCGAGGGCGAGCGCATCGTCACGCTGGCACCGCCGGGGACACTGCCCACCGCCGACGCGCGCGTCATCGACGCCGCCGGAACCATCGTGGCCCCGGGCGGCATCGATCCCCACACCCATCTCGCGCACCCGATCATGAGCCATCCCGAGGAGCCCTCCATCACCCTCGGCCCCGAGGACGACACGCGCGGAATGGCGTACGGCGGCACCACCACGCACATCGACTTCTGTTACGTGCGTCCGGGCCTCGACAGCATCCAGGGGGTGCTGGAGGCGCGCGCGGCTCGATGGAAGTCGAACTCGTACGTGGACTACGCCTTCCACATCACGCTCGCGGGCGCGCTGCCGCTCGGCGTCTTCGAGCAGATCGGCGAGGCCGTGCAGGCCGGTCACCCCAGCTTCAAGGTCTTCACGACGAACGTGCTGCCGCCGCATCCCAAGCGCGCGCCCAACCGCATCGATTTCGGCCGCATCGGCTTCGCCATGGAAAAGGTGGCGGCGGCGGGTGGGCTCATGGTGGTACACGGCGAGGACGAGGACGTCGTGCAGTTCAACTACGAGAAGTTCCGTGCCGAGCAGCGGATGGACGGCACCAACATGCATCTCGTGCACAGCAACATCTCCGAGCTGCTCGCGTTCCAGCGCACCATCGCCCTCGCGCGCCACACGGGGGCGGGCGTGTACTTCGTCCACACCTCCGCGCGCGAAGGCGTGGAGCAGATCCGCGCCGCGCGCGCGCAAGGGCTGGCCGTGTACGGCGAGACGCTGCACCAGTACGCGTGCTTCAACGCGGAGTACTACAAGACGAAGCGCGGCTTCTGCTCGCACACGTACCCGTCGCTGAAGTTTCCCGAGGACCAGGCGGCGCTCTGGGACGGCCTCGTGCGCGACGGTCTCTCCACGCTCGCCACCGACGAGTATCCGACCTCGCTCGCGCTCAAGCTGAAGGGACGCACGGTGGAGGATGTCACGGGCGGTAACGTGGGCGCGGAAGCCCGGATCGGGATCGCGTACAGCGAAGGTGTCGTCAAGCGCGGGATGTCGCTCTCGCGCTTCGCCGACATCACGTCCACCAACGCCGCGAAGATTTTCGGGCTCTATCCGCGCAAGGGAGTCATCGCGCCCGGCAGTGACGCGGACCTGGTCTTCATCGACCCCGCCGTCGCCAAGACCCTCACGCGCGAGGATTTCCACGTCACCGACTACAGTCCGTGGG
>JBKKCN010000587.1:0-2849 GCA_046712525.1 Candidatus Rokuibacteriota bacterium | reverse complement strand
CGATCGAGGGCCCCGCGATCCCACGACAACACCGTGCCCTCGTAGGCGTCGCCGAAGCCGGTCAGCGTGAAGGGCCCGCCGTTCAGCGCCTCCAGCTCTTGAAGGCTGAGGCCGAGACGGACACCCGGAGCCAGCATCCAGGCGCTCTCGTCGCCCCGCACCCGCGCGTGCTTCGGCGACACCCGCAGGCTCTGGCTCTTCCACAAGATCATGATCGTCTGGAGCGGGTCGCGCGGAAACACGACCGTGCCCGGCTCCTGTTCACCCTGGCCGATGGGAACGCTGGTCCTCAGCACGTTGCGCCGGCCGAAGCGCTTGATGATCTGCGCCTCCGACGTCCGGGCCGTGAGGTCTCCGGCGCCGCTGCCCGGGTTGATGACGAAGCGCGGGAGGACGGCCGAGCCGCCGGGGGCCGGGAGGAGGGCCGTGAGCACGACGAGAGTGACGCCGGCGACGAGCAGGATCGATCGCATGGTGTGCATCCAGTGTCCCTCACGACGGACCGGCGCGCTAGAATCTGGCACGTCCCGCACGATCGAGGAGGCCGTCCATGGCATACGACTACGTGATCGTGGGTGCCGGCTCCGCCGGCTGCGTGCTCGCCTCGCGGCTCACGGAGGATCCTGCGGTCCGGGTGCTGTTGCTGGAGGCGGGTGGGCCCGACCGACGCCGTGAGGTGCGCATTCCCGCCGCCTTCAAGAACCTGTTCAGGACCGAGTGCGACTGGGCGTACGAGACGCAGGCGCAGCAGGGCTGCGCGGCCCGTGTGATGTACTGGCCGCGCGGCAAGATGGTGGGCGGCTGCAGCTCGATGAACGCGATGATCTACATCCGTGGTCACGCCGCCGACTATGACGCGTGGGCGAAGGACGGCAACACGGGATGGTCGGCGGCGCAGCTCGAGCCGTACGCCCGGCGCGCCCGCGAGCGGATGAGCGTGTCAGCACTGCGCTGCGTGAACCCCGTCTCGCGCGCCTTCGTGGAGGCGGGCGTCGAGCTCGGCTTTCCCCGGCAGCCGGACTTCAACGAGGGTGATCCCACCGGCTTCGGCTTCTACCAGGTCACGCAGCGGCGCGGCGCCCGCCACAGCGTGGCCGACGGGTACCTGCGGCCGGCTCTCGCGCGCCCCAACCTCACACTCAAGACCGGCGTCCATGTCACGCGCGTGCTGCTGGACGGCACGCGCGCGGTGGGCGTGGAGTACGCGGAGCGCGGGCAGCGGGCACGCGTCGTCGCGGAGCGCGAGACGCTCCTGTGCGGAGGCGCCGTGGGCTCACCGCAGCTCCTCCTGCTCTCCGGCATCGGCCCCGCCGAGGAGCTCGGCGCGCACGGGGTGCGCGCGGCCGTCGACCTGCCGGGAGTGGGACGAAACCTTCAAGACCATCTCGCCACCGGACTCGCGCACGCGTGCACGCAGCCGGTCTCGCTCATGAACGCGGAGTCCATCGGAAGCATTCTCCGCTATCTTCTCCGCCGTGACGGGCCGCTCACGTCCAACGTGGCCGAAGCGGGCGCCTTCGTGACCATCCGCTCCGGCGCGCCGGCGCCCGATCTGCAATTGCACTTCGCGCCCGTCTTCGTCGTCGATCATGGGCTCACGCGGCCCGAGGGGCACGGCTTCACGCTCGGTCCCACGCTGCTGACCCCGCGCAGCCGCGGCCGCGTCACGCTGCGCTCGGCCGATCCGTTCGCGGCGCCCGCCATCGATCCCCGCTATCTCTCCGAGGCGGATGACGTCGCCGTGCTCGTGGAAGGGCTGGCGCTGTGCCGCCGGCTCGCGGCCACGCGCGCGCTCGGCCCCTTTCGCGGGCCGGAGACGCTGCCGGGCCCCACGGTGCAGGGGGAGGCGGCGCTCGCCGCCTACGTGCGCGAGCGATCGGAGACGCTGTACCATCCGGTCGGCACGTGCCGGATGGGCCACGACGCGACGGCGGTGGTCGATCCCCTCCTGCGCGTGCACGGCGTGGAGCGGCTGCGCGTGGTGGACGCCTCCATCATGCCCACCATCACGCGCGGCAACACGAACGCGCCCACCGTGATGATCGCCGAGAAGGCGGCGGACATGCTCAAGGGCTGAGTCGCCCCTCCGCCGCACGCGCTGGCACCGTGCTTGCGTTGCCAGCGGACATGTACGACGCGGTGATCATCGGCGGAGGGCCCGCGGGCCTCAGCGCGGCGCTCGTTCTCGGCCGGTGCCGCCGCCGAGTCCTCCTCTGTGACTGCGGCGAGTACCGAAACGCCGCGTCGCAAGGGGTGCACGCCTTCATCACACGAGACGGCATCCTGCCCGCGGAGCTGCGGCGGCTCGGACGCGAGGAGATCGCGCGCTACGGCGTGCAGGCGCGTGAGGGCAAGGTCGATGACGTCGGACGTGACGCGGAGCGTTTCATGGTGACGCTCGACGGCGAGCAGGTGGAGTCGCGCACACTCCTCATCGCCACCGGCGTCGTCGACCGCGTGCCGGAGATCGCCGGCATCGACGATCTCTATGGGCGCAGCGTGTTCCACTGCCCGTACTGCGACGGCTGGGAGGCGCGTGACCAGCCGCTGGCGGCGTATGGCACCGGCGCCAAGGGATTGAAGCTCGCGCTGTCACTTCTACGATGGAGCGACGACGTCGTGCTCTGCACGGACGGCCCCGCAGGCCTGCGGCCGCCCCAGCGCGCGCGGCTCACGCGCCACGGGGTGAAGATCCACGAAGGCCGGGTGGCCCGGCTCGAGGGCGACGATGACGGTGTCTTGCGCCGGATCGCGTTCCACGACGCCGAACCTCTCGATCGGCGCTACATGTTTTTCAAGACGGGGCACGACCAGCGCTCGGACCTCGCGGCCCGTCTCGGCTGTGAGTT
>JBKKCN010000586.1:0-4593 GCA_046712525.1 Candidatus Rokuibacteriota bacterium | reverse complement strand
ACCGTGACGGGCGGCATCAAGCGAGAGGCCGGCATGATCGCCGGCCACGAGCCCTGCGGCGTCGTCGCCGCGGTGGGCGCCGGTGTCAGCGACAAGGAAGCCCGGGTCGGCCAGCGCGTGATGGACCACCACTATGACGGCTGCGGCAACTGCAAGCATTGCCGGGCGGGGTGGACGCAGATGTGCCTCGCGGGCACGGTGGTCTACGGCTCGGGCGGGCACGGCGGACACGCCAGGTACATGAAGGTGCCGGTATCGACGCTGGTGCCGCTACCAGAGTCGCTCTCCTTCGTCACGGGCGCGGCGATCTCGTGCGGCACCGGCACGGCCTGGGGTGCACTGAAGCGGATCAATCTGCAGGGCGGCGAGACGATCGCCATCTTCGGCCAGGGTCCGGTGGGCCTGTCGGCGACGCAGCTCGCCGTCGTCATGGGCGCACGCGTGATCGCCATCGATGTCGCACCCGAGCGTTGCCGGCTCGCCCAAGCGTTCGGCGCGCACGAGGTGATCGACGGCAACGCAGGCGACATGGTGGCGACGATCCGCGACCTGACGCATGGCGAGGGCGCGCACAAGACGCTGGACGCCTCCTCGGCACCGGAAGCCCGCGCCGCGGCCGTGCGCTCGGTGCGCTCGTGGGGCACGGCCTGCTTCGTCGGCGAGCGCGGCCAGGTGACGCTGGACGTCAGCCCGGATCTCTTACGCCGGCAGGTGACGCTCGTGGGGTCCTGGACGTTCTCGAAGCAAGGTCAGGCCGAATGCGCCGAGTTCGTCGCTGACCGTAATGTGGACGTGGAGAAGCTCTTCACGCACCGCTGGAGGCTCGAGCAGGCGGAGGAAGCCTACAAGCTCTTTGACACACAGACGACAGGCAAGGCCGTCATTCTGCCGTGAAGGTATACATTCGCGTTGACTCGCGTCTCGGGAGTCAAGTCGACGTTCTCCCACCAATCCAGCTCGTCCACCCGTTTGATGCCGCGGATTCAAGAAGGGCCTTGTCGCCGAGAGGCACCAGTATCCGTGGCGTGAAACGGTCACTCAGCTTTCTCAAGGTGTCGAGATCCATGTGGTCGTAGTGGTTATGGCTCACGAGCACGAGATCGATCCTGGGCAGCGCATCAAAGGCGATGCCCGCCTCGCGGACCCGTTTCGGGCCAACCCAGCTCACGGGGCTCGCACGTTCGGACCACATGGGATCAGTCAGAATGTTGTAGCCTGCCAGTTGAATGAGGACGGTGGCATGATTGACGAAGGTGACAGCCGCCTCGTCTGAAGCAAGTCCGCGATCCAGATGGGCATCGGGATGGTTCTCGACGAAGGCAGGCCAGGGCGGGGTTGTAGAACCTGCGACCGTCGGAGTGATCCGACAGCGGGCGCTCACTCACTCCTTGGGCTCCTCTGCACGCCGACCCCACCGCCTCCTTCAACCCCAAAGGGCGCTCAATGCAGCAGCCAGCCACGGCGACGCAGCTCGGCCTGCCAGAGGTCGAAGCAGCCGGCGTGGAAGCAATACGTCCGGTGGTCGCCCGCGTCGAACTCGTAGCTCACCTGCTCGGGCCCGATCGGCTGCATACAGGCCTGGCAAGCGTCCTCGTTGCCGTGGCCGGCCCAGACCTTCGGCGGGAAATCCCGCGGCAGCTCGTACGTATCGACTTTCAGGCGAATCTGGTCAGCAAGCTGTCCCACTCGGCCCTCCCTTGGCTGTACGCGCACGCTCGGCCTGCCCTTTGCCCAGACCGCTGTGACGTGGCTTTAGATGGACAGAGGGCATCAAACGTTTCGATAATCGGAGGGCCTCCTTTCCTTCTTCCTGGGTCAACCGTAGAATGCGCGGAGCAGCCTCCGCATACCGAGTTCAGGAAGGTGGGAACCTCAACGATGAGCGTTCAAACGTCGCCGCTGTCCGTCACGCCTCTACAACTTCCGGACCGGCAGCGCCTGGAAGATATCGGCTTCATGACCTGCATGACCCTCACGCTCCTCGGCAACTATGCGCAGACCGGGCATTTCGGCGGGCCGCTCGCCTACACGCCCTTCAACGTCGCCGCGCACCTCGCCGGGCCCGAGCTGGGCGGCCTCCGCTACGACTACCGGCGCCCCAAGCATCCCTATGGCGACAAGTTCATGCTGGCGGCGGGCCATTGCGCGCCGACCTGCTACGCGCTGTGGATGATTCTCGGACAGGCTCTGTACCGCAAGTATCAGGCGACGGGCGACCGCCGCTATTACGTCGCACCGGACGTGGCGATGTTGCCGGTCGACGCGCTGGGATTCCGCCGCGGCGCGGGCGCGCTGAAGACGCTCCTCGCGGAGCACGGGCTGTCCGACCACCCACTGTTTGGTCAAGCCAAAGGCCGCGGTATCCGCGCGCTCTCCGGACACATCGAGTCCACCGACGTCACCAACGACGTCAACGGAGGGCCGTCGGGCGTGGGCATCGCGTCGGCCGCGGGCAAGGCCGCCTTCTGGGACATCGTGGGCGCGCCCATGGGGACGCCGAAAGTCATCGCGTTCGAGGGTGAGTTCGCCATGACCGAGGGGCACGCCCAGGAGCTCAAGACCCAGGCGCTCGCGATGCAGGTGGGTAAGCGCTTGCGGATCTTCTTGTCCGACAACAACGCGGGCATCGACGATTCGCTGATCGGCGGCGTCGTGCACAGCAAATTCGAAGGCTACCGGCTCATCGACCAGTGGACGTCCTACGGGTGGAATGTGTTCGCGCTGCCGGATGGGCACGACTACGGCCAGATCGTGGGCGTGCTCAAGACCATGGAGGAATGGGACCCGACGGATCGCCGCCCGATGATCGTGATCGGCAAGACCACCAAAGGCTACTGGCCCTGCGCGACGAACGGCAAGATCTCCGAGGCTTGTGCTCAAGTGGTGGGGTATCCGAGCCATCCGTACGGGATGAAGATGAATTCGGATTATTTCGTCGCCCTCGCGCGGACCTTCGAGGAACGCTACGGCGTCGAGTTCTCGGGTATCCGTCAGGGGCCGGTGACCGACACGCGGGAACGGCTCATCCAGTTCAAGACCAATATCGATGTCGCCATGTCCGTGCTGGATCGTAATGGCCTCGGGGACTGGCTGGCCGATCGCCTGGTGGAGATCGGCGATTCGGTCAAGGATCACCTGCCCCTCCGCATCGACGTGAAGCACGATCCCTTCCTGGACGATCGTCTCCGCGTGGCCAATCTCCCCCAGGAAACGCAGACGCTCACCGTGAAGAACGCGGCCTCGGGCGCGGAAAAGCAGCTGAAGGTCGCGTTGTTCCGCAAGGCCGGCGAAGTGGCGGGCGCGCGGCGCGGAGTGTCCGAGATCGTCAAGTGGCTGAACTACGTCACGGACAACCGCGTGCTGACGCTGGCCGCGGATCTGTCCGAATCGGTCAACCTCGAGCACGGCAGCATCTGGGGTCACTACGATCCCGACACCAATCCGCTGGGAACGCGGCTCAAGGCCGCCATTCAGGAAGCGGGCAATGTCTCGAGCGCCATCGGTCTTGTCGGTCAGAGCGCGGCCCTGGACCCCGAGAAGTTCGCGGGCGTGTGGGCGTTCAGCGGCACGTACGGCGCGTTCACGCCGCTGATGTACCTGCCCGCGCGCGTGTGGAGCCAGCAGAACCAGGACAGCAAGTTCCGCACGGGCGTGCTGCACATCCTCGCCGGGCATTCCGGTCCCGAGACCGCCGCCGATGCGCGCACGCACTTCGGCATCTTCTCGCCGCAGGTGTGGAAGCTGTTCCCGCGCGACCAGGTCATCAACCTGAGCTTCTGGGACTACAACGACGTGGCCCCCGGGTACTTTGCGGCGGCGGAGATCGCCGCGCGCGACAAGAAGGTGGGGATCATCATCATCGAGGTGGCGCGCCCCGACTTTCGCGTGGCCGATCGCAGCACGTTCGCCGACACGGATGTCCGGGCCGCCGCCAAGGGCCTGTATGTCATCCGCGATTTTGCGCCCGGCCGGCCGAGGCACGGCTACGTGGTGGCACAGGGATCGAGCTCGACCTTCAATCTGGTGGCGGTGCTGCCACGGCTGGAAGCGGCCGGCATCAACGTGAAGGTGATTGCCGCCATCAGCGAGGAGCTTTTCGACCGCCAGCCGGAATCCTATCGGCACTCCGTGCTGCCTCCCGAAGCGCACCAGGACCTGATGTTCGTCAGCAGTGGCACGCGGCGCATGTGGCCGCTGCGCAACGTGGGCTCGCTCACCGACGCCTATTCGCTCACCGCCGACTGGGACAACCAATGGCTCACGGGCGGATTGGAAGCGGACGTGATCGCCGAAGCGCACCTGGACGCGGACTCGATCTTCGGCGGCGTGCAACGGTTCGCCCAGGAGCGTCCGAAGCGTCTGGCCCGCCAGCGCGCGCTGCTGGATGCGCTGGGGTAACCGGTAGCAACTTCGGGCAGAGGTTGTAGTTATGGTGTGGCTGCTGCCCCTCGCGCTGCTCGCGGTGATGCTCGGGGATCCCGTTACGCGGGCGGTGCCCCTGGCGATCAGCTCCGGCGCCGGAGCGGCCGCCCGGCACTCGATCGGCAACGGGGTGATCGGGGGCATGCTGGCGGCCACCTCGGTCGTCATGCT
>JBKKCN010000585.1:0-5968 GCA_046712525.1 Candidatus Rokuibacteriota bacterium | reverse complement strand
CACCCTCGTGCGCGAGGTCATGCAGGCCATGAGCCCGGAGCTTTCCGTGGCGCGAAGCGATAGCGTGTACGCGGCGTTCGAGAAGGCGTCGCGCAACGGCGTGGGCCGACTCGTGGTCGTCGAAGCGGAACGGCTCGTCGGCTACCTGTCGATCAAGGACATGACCCACGTCCTCGCCCTGCGCGGCGTGGCGCCGCCCGCTGACCGCCCCGTGCCTGCACTGCGCCGCGTGGCCTGACACCTCGCAGGGCGCTACACCGTCAGCGTGGCGCCCTCGCGCGCGGCGGTGACCGGAATGGGCTTGCCCATCACGGTGCGTGCCATCTCCGTCACCCACTCCACTTCGGGGTCGGTGCGCATGGGATCGTGGTGGTACAGCACGAGTCGTTTCACGCCAGAGCGGGCCGCCACGGCTGCCACGTCTTCAACCGTGGAATGCCCCCAGCCGATCTTGGAGTCGTATTCCTCCAGCGTGTACTGAGCGTCCGCGATGTAGAGATCGGTGCCTTCGATGAACTTCTCGAACGCCGCGTCGTGCCGGTCTGCCTCCGTGAGCATTTCTGCGGAGTCGCCACGCGCCTCGTACATGCGCCGGTAGAACTCGTGGTCGGTGGCGTAGACGACGGAGCGGCCGCCGTGCTCGATGCGATAGGCGATCGACGGCGCCGGGTGGTTCAGGTAGTGGCGCTTCACCACCACGTCGCCCACGGAGAACGAAAGCTCCACGGCCTCGCGGAACGACAGCTCGGCCGCCATGTGGTCCATCTCGACCGGGAAGTAATGCGGATCCATCTGTCCCTTGATCACGCGCTCGAGCGTGCGGTTGATTCCCGAGGGGCCCACGAACGTGATCCGGTTGCCCTTCTCATAGGCGGGCATGAAGAAGGGGATGCCCTGAATGTGATCCCAGTGCGTGTGGCTGATGAGCACGTGCGCGCGGAGGGGGCGGCCCTCCAGGCGCGCCGCGAGATCGAGGCCCAGCGGTCGCGCGCCCGTGCCCGCGTCGCAGATCAGGATCTGGTCGGCGACCCGCACTTCCACGCAGGAGGTGTTTCCGCCGTACTTCGCCGTGGCGGGGCCCGGGGTGGCGATGGACCCGCGCGTGCCCCAGAACTGCACTTCGATGGCCGCCATCCGGTGGATTATAGGGTAGCGCAGTCGGTTCACCGACAGATCATAGGGGGCGCCATGCCCGGCTTTGGCTGGCTCGTGCTCTTTCTCGTACCGTTCATCGGCGTCAGTTTCTTCACCGCCGTCTACGCCATGCGCGCGCTCGAGGCCGGCGATGGCAGGACGGGCGGCGTGCTCGCCGCCGTCGCCATCACCTTCGCTCTCGTCTCCCTCATCGTGCTCGCGCGCGGGTTTTCCGAGCGCCCGCGGGCGGTCCGTGTGCCCGCGCTACGCCCGGCGCATCCCGCCGAGCCGTGGATGTGGCGCGAAGACTGGGCCGCCGGCCGTTCGGTGAGCGAGCCCCGGACGTCCGCGGTGTCGATGCTGGTCTTCGCCATCCTGTGCAGCCTGCTCACCGCGGCGCTTCTGTTCTTCGCGCCCGAGCAGCTCACGAGGGCGGGCAAGCGCATGCATCTGGATGTCATCCTCGCCGTCATCAGCGTCGCCCTGCTCGTCGCCGCGGGCCGCCAGCTCGTGCGCTCGAGGAAGTTCGGGCCATCCGTTCTCATGCTCACGACCGTGCCCGCTCCCCTCGGGGGTCGTCTGCAGGGAACGATCGAGACCGCGCTGCCCCGCGGCGCCGTCGACGCCGTCGTGCGGCTTGCGTGTATCCGTGTCACCACGAGCACGTCGGGAGAGAACCGCACCACCACCGAGCACATGCTGTGGCAGGACGAGCAGGCGGCGACGGGGCCCTTCGAGCCGCGCCCGGCTTCGCGGGTCGCCATCCCGGTGCGCTTCGAGCTTCCGGCTGATGCGCGGCCCACACAGAGAGTGAGCGGGGACGAGGAGATCATGTGGCGTCTGGAGGCGACCGCCGCGCTCCCCGGCGTCGACTACGCGGCGCGGTTCGACGTCCCCGTGTTTGCCGTCGCCGGCGCCGCGGCGCCCGCACCGTCCCCGTCGGCGTTCACTCCCGCCGCCGGCCTGCCGCCGTCGCGCCCCTCCGTCCGTGTCGCGCCCACCGCGTCGGGCGGCACCGCCTTCTGGTTCGGCCCCGCTCGCAACGGCGCCGCCGCCCTCGCGTTCACAGGCTTCGCCGCCATCTTCGGCGGCGCCCTCTGGATTCAGCTCCGTCTCGGCGTGCCGGTCTTTCCGTTCATCACCGGCGCCGTCCTCTCTGCTGCTCCTGCTCATCACCGCGCACCTGTGGACGGGCACCACGCGCGTCCTCGTCGAGAAGGGCACGGTGACCATCACGAAGTCGCTGCTGGGCGTGCCATGGACGCGGCGCGCATCATGCGGCGAGATCACGGACGTGAAGCTCGCCATCGGGATGAGCACCGGCAGCCGCGCGTGGTACGACCTCAAGCTGACGCGCGCGGGCGGACCGGCGCTCAGCGCCGGCAGTGCAATCGGCAACAAGCGGGAAGCGGAATGGCTCGCGGCGGAGCTGAAGCGCGTGCTGCGCGCAGGGCGCTGAAAGACGCCGCTTAGCCTCCGCGCGCGTAGCGCGGGGTGACCTTCTCGTTGCGCGCGTCGGCCTCGATGAGAGCGGGATCCCGTTGTGCGGGATCGCCGTGCCCGCCGCCTCCGGGCTGCTCGTGCCGGATGACGTCGCCGCGCTTGAGCGTGATCGAGAACTTCGCCGGCATCTCTCGCGCGACCTCTCCGTGGCGCACGAGGATGTTGCGCGTGGGCAGCGCGGCGTCGCCCCCTGCCAGCCCGTAGGGCCGGAACTTCATGCGGTCGCTCCGCAGCTGCAGCGTCGCTTCTTCATTCAGGAGGCGGTACTCGCGCGCGATGCCGAGGCCGCCACGGTACTTGCCCATCCCGCACGAGTCGGGGATGAGGGCGTACTCCTCGATCCGGATCGGGTGCTGCGCCTCCAGAATCTCCACCGGCGTGTTCGACATGTTCTGCGACGGGTTGGTCACCGCCTCGATGCCGTCCTTGTGCGGACGGCCGCCCCAGGCGCCGCAGATCATGTCCACGATGATGAAAGGCGTGCGGTCCTCGCGGTAGCCGCCGATGGAGAGGACGGTGTTACCGCCCTCCCCGGCCGCCGGCACGCGATCGGGGACGATCTGGGCGAGGGCGCCGAACATCGCGTCCACCACCCTGTAGCCCGTGAGCGCGCGCGCGGCGCAGGCCCCGGGCAGGCGGGGATTGAGCACGCTCGCCTCGGGAGCGATCACGTCGATGCAGCGGAAGACGCCCGCGTTGTTCGGCACGTCCTGCTGCAGCACGCTGCGCACGCTCAGGTACGAGCAGGACTGCGTGTACGACAGCGTGGAGTTCAGCGCGGCCTTCACCTGCGGGGAGGAGCCGGTGTAGTCGACCGTGAGGTGGCCGTCCCCCACCGTGAGCGTCACTTTTATCGGGATGGGCTCGTCGGTGAAGCCGTCGTCGTCGATGTAGTCGGTGAACGTGTAGGAGCCTCGCGGCCACTTGCGGATCTCGTGGCGCGTGAGGCGCTCCGCGTAGTCCATCAGCTCCGCCATGTACGTGTGCGCCGTCTGCACGCCGTAGCGGCGCAGGAGCTTGGCGAACTCGCGCTCGCCCACCTTGCAGGCGGCGTACTGGGCGCCGAGATCGCCGAGCACCCGGTCGGGCACGCGCACGTTCTTCTCGATGATGCGGAAGACGGAGCGGCTCGGCACGCCCCTGTCGTAGAGCTTCACCACGGGGATGCGCAGCCCTTCCTGGTAGATCTCCGTGGAGTCGCTCGCGTTGCTGCCGGCCACGCGGCCGCCCATGTCCGTCTGGTGCGCGATGACGACGGCGAAGCCCTGGAGTGCTCCGTCCAGAAAGAGCGGCATGAACATGAAGACGTCGGGCAGGTGCATGCCGCCTTCGTAGGGATCGTTGACGATGAGCACGTCACCCGGGTGCAGGTCGTCGCCGAAGAGCTCGAGCACCTTGGCCATCGCCTCCGGCACCGCGCCCAGGTGCAGCGCGATGGTCTTGGCCTGCGCGAGCATGCGGCCCTGCGGATCGCACACGGCGGCGGAAAAATCCATCACGTCCTTGACGATCTCCGAGCGCGCGGTGCGGATGACCGTGTACGCCATCTCGTCAACGATGGCGTCGAGCGCGCTCTTGACGACGGCGAAGGTGATGGGATCGATCTGGATGGTCACGGCGCGGCCAGCGTAGAGCCGCCCGCGCCGAATCGCAAGCCGCCCGGCACTCGAGGAGCGCCGGGGGCTTGGGGGCCCTTCGAGGCCCCATCTCAGCAGATCCGGCTTAGCGGATCGGTGTGCCGCCGACGGGCGGCGGTGTGCTGACCGGACCCGGCGGTACCGGCGCCGTACCCGTAGGTGCGGTCTGGCTGCCTGGCGACGTGCTGGGCGAGGCGCTCGGCGAGCCCGTACGCGGGACGCCCGGCGTGGTGGACGGCGGGCACGGCGTGCCGGTGGTGGCGCTACCGCCCGCGACGTTCCCGCTGCTGGACGGCAGTCCCGACGTCGATCGCGGGGCCGCCGGGTTGCCGGGTAGGCAGTTCGGATCGAGGCCGGAGCCCGGGGTCGACGGCGAAACGCCGGTGGTGCCGGTGCCTGCGGCGACGGGCAGGCTCCACAGAAGAAGACCAGTGGCGACGGCAGCGGCTATCAGTTTCATCACACCCTCCTTGGTCGGCCCTGGGAGGGAGCAACACGGATGCCACCGAGACGGATACCGTGTCAGTCGTGGATGGTGATCACGAGGTTGGCGCACGAATCCGTGGTCACCTTGCAGCCGGGCGGCACCACCACGGTGGACTCGTACGACTCGATGATGGCGGGGCCGGTGAGCGTGCGCACCTGCTCGCGCGGCACCACCGGCGTGTCCACGGCGGCTCCGTCGCGATCGAACGTCACCAGGCGCCGCGCGGCGGTGCTCGGCTTCGCCGTCACGTCGATGCGACGGAAGTCGAGACGGTGAGCGCGTACGCCCGTGGCCACGAGACGCAGGTTGACCAGCTCGAGGTCCTCGTCCGTCGCATAGCCGTAGGTCGTCGTGTACTCCTTCTTGAAACCCTCGCGGAGCGCGGCCACGCTGCCGGCGTCGAACACGCCGTCGCGCAGCGGCACCGAGAGCTCCGAGCCCTGGCCGGCGTAGCGAAGGTCGGCGTGAAAGACGAGCCCGCACTCGGCGTGCGCGTAGCCCTCGGCGACGAGCGTCTCTCGCCCGTCGCGCGCCATCTCCTCCGCCACCTTGTTGGCGGCCGGGAATGACATCGTCGACAGACGGGCGGCGTGGGCGCGCACGAAGTGGTGCTGCAGATCGCTCGCGAGCATGCCGACCGCGGTGAAGACGCCCGGCGAGACGGGGATGAGCACGCGACGGATCTCGAGCGCGCGCGCCACGTCGATGGCGTGCACGGGGCCGCTGCCGCCGAAGGCGACGAGCGTGTAGGCGCGTGGATCGCGCCCGCGCTCGATGGTGACGGAGCGAATGGCACGTGCCATGTTCGCGTTCGCCACCTGTCGGATGCCGTGCGCGGCCACCGCCACGCTCATGCCGAGCGGCTCCGCCACGTAGCGGCGCACCGCCTCGTGCGCGCGCCGCGCGTCCAGGCGCAGCTCGCCGCCCGCGAGGTACGCGGGGTTGAGGAAGCCGAGGGCGACGTTGGCGTCGGTCACCGTGGGACGCTCGCCGCCGATGCCGTAGCAGGCGGGGCCGGGCACGGCGCCCGCGGACTCCGGACCCACGCGCAGCAGCCCGCCCTCGTCGATCCACGCGATGGAGCCGGCGCCCGCGCCCACCTCCGCGATGTCGATGGCGGGGACCTTCAGCATGTAGCCGCCCGCCTTGATGAAGCGGCTGGAGGTGCTGATGCCCTCGCGGAACTCGTACTCGGAGGTGAGCGAGA
>JBKKCN010000584.1:0-2954 GCA_046712525.1 Candidatus Rokuibacteriota bacterium | reverse complement strand
AGGTGACGCCGGCGTCCACGAGGGCGCGTGCCCGCGCCGCCACCTCGCGGGAGTCCAGCTTGCGCGCGATGCCGCCGTCAGCGCGCGTGCGCTCGGCGACCTCCAGTCTGAGATCGCGCGGCACCAGCGGCTCCGGCTTGCTGATGTTGAGGTCGTACAGCTCGAACTTGCGCTCACGCCCGATCTCCAGCGTGTCGGCGAAGCCGGCAGTGGTGATGAGGCCCGTGACGGCGCCGCTTCGCTCGATGAGAGGGTTGGTGAAGAGCGTGGTGGCGTGGACGACCCGTGTGAACTCCGAGGCGGGCAGGCGGTGCTGGCGCAGCAGCGCCTCCACGCCGGCGGCGACGGCGCGCGCGGGATCATCGGAGGTGGTCAGCACCTTGCGGTTGAGCTGGCGCCCGCGCGTGTGGTCGTAGACGACGATGTCGGTGAAGGTGCCGCCGATGTCGATACCGAGTGAGTAGCTCACGCTGCGTCACCCTTCCCGATGCCGCACAGCTCAGCGACGTTGTCCCCGAGGATAAGATCCTTCTCTCGCGCCGTGAGGAACTCGCAGTAGCGGCGGACATAGTCGAGACACTGGCGGTACGTACAGAAGCGCTCGACGTTGGGCATGTCGGAGCCCCAGAGGAGCTTCTCGGCGCCGTAGCGGTCGCGCAGGTCCTTGATGAGAGCCTGGGCCTCCGGGTACGGGTAGTCCCAGACACCACCCCAGCTGATGGGGAACATGATCTCCATCTGCAGATTTCCGCGGGCGTAGACGCGGGCGACTTCCTCCGGGAAATGCCAGTGGCCGCGCCTGGCGAAGAAGGCGACGGGTGGCCCCATCACCAGGAGCCAGCGCATGCGGGGAAAGCGCGTGAGGAGGCCGTCGAGGCGCTGCATGTTGGCGATGTAGCTCGGCTCATCGTAGCCGGGCACGGCCTGCGCCTCGAGGAACACCGGGATGCCCATGGCGGCCAGCGTCTCCCAGAAGCCGTCGAAGCGCTTGTCGTTGAACGACCACTGAAAGCCGTGGCGGGCGAAGCCGTCGAGCTGGTAGTACACGCCCTTGAGTCCGAGCTGGTAGCGCGCGCGCTCGAGCTCACCCATCCACCGCGGGGTGTCGGCGACGGCTTCGTCGACGTGGAGCAGGCCGCTGAAGCGCGCGGGGTGCTGGTGCTGGGCGAGGGCGTTGTAGTCGTTCATGACGCCGTAGCTCAACCCGGCCTGCAGCACGCAGTGGTCGACGCCGGCGTAGGACATCTGCGCGAGCATGAATTCCGGGGGCGCCTCGAACTGCGCCATCGCCACCGGCATGTACTGGATCCAGCGCTCCTCGCCGTCGAGTGTGTACTCGAGTCGTCCGTAGGGACCCACGCGGAAATCGACGTCGTCGCGCAGGCCGGCCCAGGTGTCGTCGCCCGCCCGGTGCAGGCCCGCGCTCTCGACAGGGCCGCCGTCATGCACCCGCCGAATACGGGCCGCCGGGCGCGTGAGGTTCTTCTGGATGTACTTCCAGTGGGTCTCGCGCGAGGGATGACCGCAGGCGCCCGACCAGTTCTGGAAGATGTGGGCGTGGCAGTCGGCGATCACTTCTTCAGCTTGAGGTCTTCGAAGGGCGCCGAGTACGCGAAGCCGGGGATGAGGCCGGCGCCGCTCTCCTCCACCTTCGGCCCCACGCCCCAGATGAAGGCCAGCTCGTAGATGGGCACGTGCATGACGTGCTCGGCGATCGACTTCTGCATCTGGTGCACGAGCGCCTCGCGCTTCTTCGTATCCACCTCGCGCGTCTGGCGCACGAAGAGATCGTCCACCTCGGGCAGCGAGCCATAGGCGTAGATGCCGTTCTTGATCGCGTACGGCTCCAGGCGTGTGGCCGCGTTGCCCATGGTGGCGGTGACGACGAGGATCATGCCGTGCAGCTTCTTCTCGCGCCACTGCGTGAAGTACGTGGCGCGCTCCATCGTGCGCAGCCGGCTGCGGATGCCGACTGCCTGCAGCTGGCTCTGCAGCGCCTCGCCCATGGAGTTGTAGGGCGGGAAGGGATAGAAGTCGCCCGCGTCGAAGCCGTTCGGGAAGCCGGCGTCCGCGAGGAGCTTCTTGGCGCGCGCGGGATCATGGGCGGGCGGCTCCATCGCGAGCGCGAACTGGAAGATGCGCGGGACCATGTTGCCCGTCAGTCGCGAGAAGCCGAGCGTCTCCGCCTGGTTCACGGCCTGGCGATCGACCGCGAAATTGGCGGCCTGCCGCACGCGCTTGTCGTGCCACGGCGACTTGGGATCCCACTGGTCGGGCAAGTCGATCCAGAAGGCGCCCGTCAGCAGCGGCGCCTTGAGGGTCATGCCCGGCGTCCGCTTGATGTCCTCGGCCACGGGGCCGGCGAGCAGGTAGGTGATGTCCACCTCGCCCCGCTTGAGGGCGGCCGCGCGCGTGGTCTCCTCGACCAGCGAGCGCATCACGAGCCGCTTCACGCTGGGCGCCTTGCGCCAGTAGCCCTCGAAGGCTTCCAGCACCAGCTCCACCCCCGGGTTGAAGGAGACGACCTTGTACGGTCCCGCGCCGATGGGCGCGCGCTTGAAGCCGTCCTCGCCGACCTTCTCGACGTATTTCTTCGGCACGATCCAGCCCGCGCCGGAGGCGGTGGTGCCGTAGAAGAGCATGAAGTCCGGCCATGCCTCCTTGAGGACGAAGCGCACCTGAGAGGAAGAAACGACTTGAACTTCCTTGACCTTCTCTTTGAGAAGAGTCGCGCTCGCGCCTTTATATCGCTCGAAGGAAAATTTCACGTCCTCCGGTGTGACGGGCGAGCCGTCGTGGAACTTCGCGTTCCGGCGCAAAGTGAAGGTGTAGGTGAGGTGGTCGCGCGACTCGTTCCACGACTCCGCGAGGCTGGGCGTGGTCATGCCGGCCGGCATCGGCTTCACCATCGCGTCGTGGATGGCGTACATGACCATGTACGGCGTGTTGAACGC
>JBKKCN010000583.1:0-4833 GCA_046712525.1 Candidatus Rokuibacteriota bacterium | reverse complement strand
CCGACCACGAGGCAGAGGACTCCGGCAGCGACGATGGTGAGCGGATACGGCACGTTCCAGCGGTCGACCATGATCGCCGTCGTGTAGGCGCCGAGCGCGAAGAAGGCGCCGTGGCCGAGCGAGATCTGCCCGTTGTAGCCGGTGAGCATGTTGAGGCCCAGCAGCGCGATCGCGTAGACGCCCACCATCGTGAACTGGAAGAGCCGGAAGTTCGACAGGAAGAGCGGCAGCGCCATGGCCACCGCCACCGCCGCCGCCACGCCGATCGCGCGCGTCCGGTCCGTCATACCCGGTGGATGGTGGCGCGGCCGAAGAGGCCGCTGGGCTTGACGACCAGCACGACCAGGATGAGGACGAGGGCGACCGTCAGCTTCAGCTCGGTCCCGATGAACTTCACGTAGGTGCCGACGAGGTTCTCCATCACGCCGACGATGAGGCCGCCCACGACGGCGCCGCCCGGGCTCGTGAAGCCCCCCAGCGTGGCGGAGGCAAACGCATAGATCAGGATGCCCGCCATCATGTTGGGATCGAGGAACACGATGGGCGCCACCATCATGCCCGCCACCGCGCCCACGAGGGCGGCGAGGCCCCAGCCGAGGGCGAGCATCCAGCCCACTCGGATCCCGCACAGGCGGCTGGAGGCGGGGTTCTGCGCCGCCGCGCGCATCGCCAGACCCAGCGTCGTGTAGCGGAAGAAGAGGTAGAGGAAGAGCAGCACCACGAGCGTCACCGCGATGGCGCCGATGTCGTGCGCGCCGATGTAGATGTTCCCGATCCTGATCGGCTTGGGCGGAAACGGGCTCGGAAACGGTTTCTGGATGTAGGAGTAGATCCAGCCCGCCACGCTGTTGAGAATGACGAGGAGGCCGATGCAGACGATGACGATGCTGAGGATGGGCGCGTTCTCGACGGGACGGATGATGACGCGCTCGATGAGGATGCCGCCCGCGAAGGAGACCGCGAGCGTGGCGAAGAACGCGATCCAGTACGGCAGACCCGCGTTGAGCATCGTCCACGCCAGGTACGTGCTGAACATCGCCATCTCGCCCTGCGCGTAGTTCACGACGTCGGTGGCCTGGTAGATCATCACCAGCGCGAGCGCGAGGCTGCCGTAGATGCCGCCCGTCGCCAGCCCGGAGATCACCTGCTGGATGAAGGTATCCACGCCGCCCTCAGTAGCCCAGGTAGGCGCGGCGCACGGCGTCGTTGCGGGCGAGGTCGGCGGCGGGCCCCGACATCACCATGGCCCCCGTCTCCATCAGGTACGCGTGGTCGGCAAGGCCGAGGGCCATGCTCGCGTTCTGCTCCACGAGCAGCACGCTCACACCGGCCTCCTTGTTGATAGCGCGCACGATGCGGAAGATCTCGCGCACGACGAGGGGCGCCAGCCCCAGCGAGGGCTCGTCGAGCAGGAGCAGGCGCGGGCGCAGCATGAGCGCGCGTGCCACCGCCAGCATCTGCTGCTCGCCACCGGAGAGCGTGCCCGCCGTCTGCACACGCCGCTCGCCAAGGATGGGGAAGTACTGGTACACGCGCTCGAGGTCCCCCGCGAGCCCCGCGCGCTCCCTGCGCGCGTACGCGCCCAGGCGCAGGTTCTCCTCGACCGTGAGGTTGACGAAGGTGCCCCGCCCCTCGGGCGCGTGCGCGATGCCGAGACGGACGACGTCCTCCGTGGCCTTGCCGTCGATGCGCCGGCCGTCGAACCGCACCTCGCCCGTGGTCTTCACCATCCCGCACACGGCGCGCAGCGTGGTGGTCTTGCCCGCCCCGTTGGCGCCGAGGATGGTCGTGATGCCGCCCTCCTGCACCGCGAACGTGAGGCCGTGCAGGACCTTCGTCCACCCGTACTGCGCGTGCAGGCCGTTCACCTCGAGGAGGGCCATCAGTGCGCCGCCGGCTCCTCCGCACCGAGATAGGCGCGGATGACGTCGGGATTGCGCTGCACCTCCGCGGGCGTGCCCTCCGCGATCTTGCGCCCGAAGTCGAGCACGACCACCCGGTCGGAGACCTGCATCACGAGCCCCATGTGATGCTCGACGAGCAGGATGGTCACGCCGCGCACGTCGCGGATCGCGCGCAGCACCGTGGCGAGGGCGGCCACCTCCTCGTGGTTGAGGCCGCCCGCGGGCTCGTCGGCGAGGAGAAGGCTCGGCTTTCCCGCCAGCGCGCGCGCGAGCTCGACGCGCTTGAGAGTGCCGAAGGGCAAGCCGGAGGCGGGATGGTGCGCGACCGCCTCCAGATGCAGGAAGGCGAGCAGCTCCCTGGCCGCGTCGCGGATGTGCGCCTCTTCGCGGCGCACCCAGGGTAGACGCACGGCGTTGCTGAAGAAGTCGCTGTGCGTGCGGCTGTGCACGCCCGTCATCACGTTCTGCAAGACCGTGAGCGTGGGGAAGAGGGCGAGGTTCTGAAAGGTACGCCCGATGCCCGCATCGGCGATGCGGTGCGGCGGCATCGACAGGATCGACGCGCCGCGGAAGCGCACGTCGCCGCGGTCGGGCGCATACAAGCGGCTCAAGCAGTTGAAGAGCGTGGTCTTGCCGGCGCCGTTGGGGCCGATGAGCCCCACGATCTGACCTTCGCCGACCTCGAACGAGACGGAATCGAGAGCGACGATGCCGCCGAAGCGCCTCGTCAGGTCAGTGACTGAAAGTATCGCCTCCGTGGACGGCGGCAATGAGACTCCTCTCGACACGCAGCGGGAGTGGACGCCGAAAAAGTGCCACGGTTATACGGACTTCGGTTGCGCTTGTCAACGCTCGCGCGTGGTCAGGGACGGCGCCTCACGCGCGCGAGGCGCAGACGGCCGCCGCGCTCACTTCTTCTTCCCCCGTCGCCGCTCGTGCGCCGAGAGCCCGCGCTCCCACAGGTACTCCGGCTCGCCCATGTGCTTGCCCACCCAGCGTCCGAGCACGAAGAAGGCGTCGCTGAGCCGGTTCACGTACCGCAGTGGCCACTCGCCGATGGCCTCGGCGCGCGAGAGCGCGAGGAGCTCGCGCTCCGCGCGCCGGCACACGGTGCGTGCCTGGTGGAGAAAGCCCTGGATGCGGCCACCGCCGGGCAGGATGAACGACTTCAACGGCGCCAGATCTTTCTGGCATTCGTCCATGAGCTCCTCGAGGCCGGTGACTTCCGCGTCGCTCATGCGGAACATGCCGTCATAGGCCGCCTCGGGCGGGGTGGCAAGCTCGCTGCCGAGATCGAAGAGCTGGTTCTGGATCTTCTTCAAGATCTCGTCCAGCTTCTGATGACGTGCACCCTCCGCCATGCGCTCGGCGTTGAAGACGCGCACGAGGCCCACCACGGCGTTCAGCTCGTCGAGCGTGCCGTAGGCCACGATGCGTGGCGAGTCCTTCGGCACGCGCCGGCCGCCCACGAGCGCCGTGTCGCCGCCGTCGCCGGTCCGCGTGTACACCCGCGTGATGCTAATCGTCATCGGCCTGCGCCCTCCTGACAGCGAGATGGACGCCGGTATTCTACTTGAACCTCCACACGTGCCCGGGAGATGATCCGCCAGTGAGCTCCCGGCCGCGCGCGGTCCTCGCCACCGCCTCCTCCACGCACTTCGTGCACGACGGCTTCTCGGACATTCTCTACGTGCTGCTGCCGGTGTGGGCCTCGGAGTTCGGGCTGTCGCTGGTGCAGGTGGGCCTGCTGCGCACGGCGTACACGGGCGGCATGGCGCTCTTCCAGATCCCCGCGGGGCTCCTCGCCGAGCGCTGGGGCGAGCGCCGCCTGCTTGCCGCCGGCACCGCGGTCACCGCCTGCGGCTTCATCGTGGCGGGCGCGGCGGGCGGCTTCCTGTCGCTGGCGGCCATTCTGTTCGTGGCCGCCCTCGGCTCCGGGGTGCAGCACCCGCTGTCATCGTCCCTCGTCTCGCGCGCCTACGAGGACCGGGGGCGGCGCACCGCGCTGGGGACCTACAATTTCTCCGGCGATCTCGGCAAGGTGGTGGTGCCGGCCCTGGTCGCCCTTGCCGCCACCGTCGTCGGCTGGCGCGCGGCCGCGGCGGGCTTCGGTGTCATCGGCGTGGCGGCGGCGCTCGCCATCTTCATCGTTCTCTCCCGGCTCACGGCGGGGGCGCCCCCCGCCCGCGCGACGGCCGGCGTGCCGGTGGCACGGACATCCGGCTGGGGCATCCGTGACGCGCGCGGCTTCCAGGCGCTCTCGGCGATCGCGGTCATCGACAACTCGACGCGCACCGCGCTGCTCACCTTCCTGCCCTTCGTGCTCATCGGCAAAGGGCTGACGGTGGCGGGCGTGGGCGGCGCCCTCGCTCTGCTCTTTGCGGGCGGCGCCATCGGCAAGTTCGTGTGCGGCGTGGCCGCCGAGCGGGTCGGCATCATCCGGACCGTCGTGTTGACGGAAACCGCGACGTCCATCGGCATCCTGGCCGTGGTGGCCGCGCCGCTGCCGGTCGCGCTCACGCTCCTGCTGCCACTCGGCATCGCGCTGAACGGAACGTCATCGGTCCTGTATGCCACCGTCGCCGATCTCGTCACCGCCGACCGTCGCTCGCGCGCCTACGGGCTCTTCTACACCATCAGCATCGGCGCGTCGTCCATCGGCCCCACCGTGTACGGCCTCGTGGGCGACGCTTTCGGCGCCGGCACCACTATGCTGCTGGTAAGCGTCATCGTGCTCGCCACCATTCCACTGTGCCTGTTGCTTCGTCCCGCCGTCACCGTGCCCGCGGGCTCGTGAAGATGGGGGCCTCGACGGCCCCAAGCGATTGTCTAGGCGGGATATCGAGGAGCGCCACGGCTTTTGCCGGGGCGCTGCCGAGCGTCGGGGGAAATCGAGGAGGGCCCCCGCGGTGGCGCGGCCCCGCCCCGC
>JBKKCN010000582.1:0-5177 GCA_046712525.1 Candidatus Rokuibacteriota bacterium | reverse complement strand
AGCGAGGACGGCGGTGACGGCAGCACCTCCGAAAGAGGCAGCCCCGGCGCCCACGCCGGAGACCGTCGAGTGGCGGCCACCGGCGGCGGCCACGGCCGCGCCCGCCGATGGGAGGCGCGAGGCGCCGACCGCGAAGCCGGCGAAGCCCGCCGCCTCGACCACGGGCGCGGACGTGGAGCGCGTGCCGATGAGCCAGCTGCGGCAGACGATCGCGGCGCGGCTGGTGGAGGCGCAGCGGACAGCGGCGATCCTCACCACGTTCAACGAGGTGGACCTGGGCACCCTCATGGATCTGCGCGCGCGGTACCGCGAGCGATTCAAGAAGAAGTACGACGTCGACCTGGGGCTGATGTCGCTCTTCGCGCGTGCGTCCGTGATGGCGCTGCGGGAGATCCGGATCGTCAACGCCCGCATCGAGGGCACGGACATCGTCTACCAACGGCGCGTGCACCTCGGCATCGCGGTGAGCACGCCGCGCGGGCTCGTGGTACCGGTGATCCGCGACGCGGACGCGATGTCGCTCGCAGAGCTCGAGCGCGCCATCGGCGAGCGCGCGAAGAAAGCCCGCGACGGCAAGCTGGCGCCGGACGATCTCGCGGGCGGCACGTTCACCATCACCAACGGCGGCGTGTTCGGCTCGCTGCTGTCCACCCCCATCCTGAACCCGCCCCAGGCGGCGATTCTCGGCATGCACAAGATCCAGCCGCGCCCGGTGGCGGTGGACGGGCAGGTGATGATCCGTCCCATGATGTACGTGGCGCTGTCCTACGATCACCGCCTCATCGACGGCGAGCAGGCGGTCACCTTCCTCGTGCACGTCAAGAACCTGCTCGAGGATCCCGCGCGCATGGTGCTGGAGGTGTGAGCCTCCTCGCTCACGTGCGGAGCGGACAGGGGCCGCGCCCCCTGTTGCTCCTGCACGGCTTCCTCGGCTCCGCGCGCAACCTGGCCTCGCTCGCGCGGGGCCTCGCCGAACGCGATCCGTCGCTCTCCGTCTTCGCCCTCGATCTCACCGGCCACGGCACCTCCCCGCCGCTCCCGGACGGCGCCGACACCGCGGCCCTTGCCGGCGACGTGCTCGCCACCGCGCGCACGCTCGACGTCCCGCTGCCGGTGCGCCTCGTCGGCCACTCGCTCGGCGGGCGAGTCGCTTTGCGCGCGGGCATGCTGGAGCGCTCCACCGTCGCCCACATCACGCTGCTCGACATCTCCCCCTCACCCCTCGAGCCCGGGGGGGACACGACGGCGGTGGTGCAGGCCCTCGTGAGCGCGCCCGACGTCGCGCGCTCGCGCGAGGAGTTTCGCGTCTTCTTCCGCGCCGCCGGCCTCGCGGACGAGGTCACGGACTGGCTGCTCCTCAACCTCGCGCGCGAGGGCGACGTCGTGCGCTGGCGCATCGACCGTGCCGCGCTCGCCGCCCTGCACGCGTGCATCAGCGGCGAGGATCTCTGGCCCGCCGTGGAAGGCAGGCACCCCTACTCGATGCACTGCGTGCGCGGCGGGCTGTCGCCCTACGTCGACGAGGGCGACGCGCGGCGGTTGGCAGCCGCCGGCTGTCCCGTCGACACCATCGCCGGCGCCGGCCACTTCCTGCACGTGGAGAAGCCCGCCGACACCCTGGAGCGCGTCCTCGCCGGATTGCGCTGAGACCTGCGGCTTGCGTCGCGGCGATGGCCGTGGTTCAGTGAGCGCGCACGGCACGCCGCCGGGCAACCCACGAGGAGGAACGCCGATGCCGACCGTCGCTTTCCTGGAATCGTTCGCCGAGGGCTGGAACCGTCACGACGTCGACGGGCTCATGGAGTTCATGGCCGACGACTGCGTCTTCGAGACCACCGCTGGTCCCGACCCCTGGGGTAAGCGCTTCGAGGGCCGCGAGCAGGTGCGCGAGGGCTTTGCGGGCGTGTTCAAGCGGTTCCCCGACGCGCACTTCGGCAGCGGGCGCCACTTCGTGTCCGGCGAGCGTGGCTGCTCGGAGTGGACCTTCACCGGCACCGCCGGCGACGGTTCGCGCGTGGAAGTCTACGGCTGCGACCTCTTCACCTTCCGCGGTGGCAAGATCGCCCTCAAAGCCTCCTTCTTCAAGAACCGGATTCCGAAAGCCTGACGAGGTCGCAATGCGAGACAGCGAGGATCTGCAGAGCGCCGACGTGCGCACGGGAAACGTCGGCGACGTAAGAGCGGACAAGGTCATCGTGCACCAGGGCGGCGCGCGCAACGTGCGCGCGGACCGGGTCGACATCCGCCAGAGCGGCGCCATGCACGTGCAGGCGAACGAGGTGGAGGTGTACCAGGGCGGTATCGGCGTGGCGCAGGCGCAGAGCGTGCACGTGAGCGAGGGCTCCATCGGCGTCCTCCTCGCGGGTGACGTCGAAGGTCACAACGTGCGCGTCCTCATGACGCCGATCTCGGCGCTCGCCTTCGGCGCCGCCGCCGGCCTCACGCTCTGGCTGCTGGGCCGGTGGAGTCGCACATGAGCGCCGACGTCACCACCCCTCGGCTGATGGGCGCTGCGGTCAAACGCAAAGAAGACCCGCGCCTTCTCAAGGGCGCCGGCACCTATGTCACCGACGTGGCGCTGCCGGGCATGCACCACGTGGTCTTCGTGCGCAGCCCCCACGCGCACGCGCGCATCCGGTCCATCGACGCTTCCGCCGCCCTGAGGCGGCCCGGCGTGCGCGCAGTCGTCACGGGCGCCGACATCCGCAAGCACTGCCAGCCCCTGCCCACGGCCGGCGGCGGCGAAGGCGGCGCCGCGGATGCGGAGACGATCAAGGGACGCAAGCACTTCCCGCTCTCGATCGGGCGCGTGCGCTGCGTGGGCGAGGCGGTGGCCGCGGTAATAGCGGAGTCGGAGGCCATCGCCGCCGACGCGGCCGCCGACGTCATCGTGGACTGGGAGCCGCTGCCCGCCGTGAGCGAGCCCGTGGCCGCCATGGCGGAGGGAGCGCCCCAGCTGCACGACGACGCGCCCCGCAACGTCGAGCACGAAAACCGGATCACCAAGGGCGAGCCCGACGCCGCCTTCGCGCGTGCGCACAGGGTCGTCCGCCAGCGCATGGTCAACCAGCGGTTGGCGGGCGTGCCGATGGAAGGGCGCGCGGTGGTAGCCGCCCCCGACGGCGCCACCGGTGGCCTCGTGGTGTGGGCCACGAACCAGGCGCCGCACGGGTTCCGCAACGACCTCGCGGGCGTGCTGTCGATGGATCAGAACATGATCCGGGTGGTGGTGCCGGAGATGGGCGGCGGCTTCGGCGTGAAGTTCGGCGTCTATCCGGAGGACGCCGTGGTGGCCGCGCTCGCGCGCGTGTATCGCATGCCCCTGCGCTGGGTGGAGACGCGCATGGAGCACATGCTCGCCACCACGCACGGGCGGGATCAGGTCACGGACATTGAAGCGGCGGTGGAGGCGGACGGCCACATCATCGGGCTGCGTGTGAAGGTGGTCGCCAATATCGGCGCCTATCCCATCTTCACGTTCATCCCGGACCTCACGCTCTTCATGGCCGTGGGCGTCTACCGCATCGAGAACATCGATCTGCAGTCCACGTGCGTCATGACCAACACGACCTCCGTGGCCGCCTATCGCGGCGCCGGGCGTCCGGAAGCCGCCTACTACATCGAGCGGCTGGTCGACATGGTGGCGGCCGAGCTCGGCAAGACACCGGAAGAGATTCGGCGTCGTAATTTCATCCCGCCCGACGCCTTTCCGTACGCGGCGCCCACCGGCCAGCGCTACGACAGCGGCGAGTACGACCGCGCACTCACCAAGGCGCTCGAGATCGCGCGCCACGCCGACCTGCGCGCCGAGCAGAAGAAGCGCCTCCCGGGCAAAGGACCGCTCCTCGGCATCGGCACCGCGTGCTACGTCGAGATGTGCGGCTTCGGCCCCTTCGAGAGCGCGGTGGTGCGCGTGGAGCCGGGCGGCACCGTCACCGCGTACACGGGAACGTCCGCCCACGGCCAGGGCCACGAGACGACCTTCGCGCAGATCATCGCCGACTCCCTCGGCGTCGACTTCGAGCGCGTGGTGGTGCGCCACGGCGACACCTCCAGCATCCCGATGGGCCACGGCACCGGCGGCAGCCGCAGCGTGGCCGTGGGCGGCACCGCCATCTTCAACGCCACCATGAAAGTGCAGGAGAAAGCGCGGCGGATCGCGGCCTCCATCCTGGAGGCCAGTGCCGACGACGTCGTCCTCGAGGACCGGCACTACCGGGTCAAGGGCGCGCCCGCGAGCGGGGTCACCCTCGCGCAGATCGCCGAGCGCGCGTACGGTAACCCGCCCGGCGACATGGAGCACGGCCTCGAGGCGACGGACTTCTTCAAGCCGCCGCAGCTCGTGTACCCGTTCGGCGCTCACGTGGCGGTGGTAGAGATCGACCGCGACACCGGCCACGTCACCGTCCGGCAGTACATCTCGGTGGACGACTGCGGCGTGCGCATCAGCCCTATGCTCGTGGCGGGCCAGGTCCACGGCGGCCTCGCGCAAGGCATCGCGCAGGCCCTGTGGGAGCACGCCGTGCACAGCGCGGACGGGCAGCTCGTCACGGGCTCGCTCATGGACTACGCGGTCCCGCGCGCGACCGATCTGCCGTCGTTCACGACCGACCACACGGTGACGCGCACGCCCTTCAACGCGCTCGGCGCCAAGGGCATCGGAGAGGCGGCGACCATCGGCTCCACGCCGGCGATCGTCAATGCAGTGGTGGACGCGCTGCGCCCGTTCGGCGTGCGGCACCTCGACATGCCGCTGCGTCCGGAGCGCATCTGGGAGCTGCTGCGCCGGTCACCGCGCGCGTGATCGACTACCCCTGGCCGGCGCCGCCCGCGATGGGCGGCACCGCGGACGTCGCCCCCGGCGTGCGCTGGCTGCGCATGCCGCTGCCGTTCCGCCTCGACCATATCAACCTCTGGCTCCTCGAGGACGACGGCGGCTGGGCCGTGGTCGACACCGGCAGCGGCCTCTGCGACACGCGCGCCCTCTGGGAGCGTCTGTTCGACGAGGGGCTCGACGGCAAGCCCGTGACGCGCGTCTTCGTCACGCACTTCCATCCCGATCACATGGGCAACGCGGGCTGGCTCGTCGAGCGCACCGGCGTCGACCTCTGGTGCACGGAGCCGGAGTGGCAGGCAGCGCAGAAGGCGTCGCGCAGCGACGGCGCGCACGACGTCGA
>JBKKCN010000581.1:0-8117 GCA_046712525.1 Candidatus Rokuibacteriota bacterium | reverse complement strand
GCGCGTGGACGGTGCCGCGGGTACCGGGCCGCCACCGCGTGCGGGCGTTCGCTCAGCATCGCCGGCGCTCTGCGCGCTGCCGGGCGGCGGCGCCTGCCGGGCGCGGCCGTCGGCGATCACGGTCTTGCTTTCCGGCGCCAGGGTGCGCGTGGCGTCGAGCGTGTCGGCGGCCTGCTTGCCCGGCCGCGCTTCGGCGTCGGAGAAAGTGACGAGGACGGCGCCCACTTTCACCGTCTGGTGCGCCTGCACGTGAATCTTCTCGACGCGCCCGCTCATCGGCGAAGGGATCTCGACGGTTGCCTTGTCCGTCTCGACCTCCAGCAGCGGCGTGTCTTCGTCGATGACGTCCCCCTCGTGAACGAGCACGCTCACGATCTCGGCTTCGGTGAGCCCTTCGCCCAGGTCAGGAAGGACGAACGGTCGCGGCATGTGGGTGGCCTCTCGCGCTCATTGTACGTGTCGTTTTTGGTCAGTGCGCCGTGCTATTCCGGCGAGAAATTGACCGGATGCCTCGTCCGGGTGTTGGTTACGTCGCTGATTTGATGGCGATCCGGAGCATGGCATCCCCCTCGCAACAAGGAGAGCCGCGCTGGGCTTCGGTGCTCCACCGGGCTTCCGGCCTCGCAGGCCCAGTCGCGGCAGTCGCCTCACTACTGCGAGCCATGCGTCCACGGATGGGGTGCCCGATGATTCGCCGTCTTCTCACGCTCCTTACACTGTCGGTCTCGCTCGCGGCCACACCGGCGCTCGCGGCGCCGTTCGCATACGTGCCGAACTCCCTCCTCGACAACGTCAGCGTCATCGACCTCGCCACGAACACGGTGGAGACCACCATCCCCGTGGGTGACACCCCCTTCGGTGTCGCCGTGTCGCCGGACGGCGCCTTCGCGTACGTGACGAACTTCGGCAGCGGTACGGTGTCCGTCATCGACACCGCGACGAATCTGGTGACCGCCAATGTGACGGTCGGCAACGGCCCCTACGGGGTCGCCGTCCATCCCACGGGCTCGCGCGTGTACGTGGCCAACAAGAACTCGGCCACCGTCTCCGTCCTCGATGCGCTGAACAACGTGGTGGTGGCCACCGTACCGGTGGGGTCGAACCCCATAGGGGTGGCGGTGAATCCGTTCGGCTCGCGCGTGTACGTCACCAACCAGATGTCCGGGATCGTATCGGTGATCGATACCGGCAACAATACGCTGCTCGAGAACATCCCCGTGGGGAGCATGCCCTACGGCATCGCCGTGGATCCTCTCGGCACGAAGGTCTACGTGGTGAACTCTAACGCGCGGTCGATGTCGATCATCAATACCGTCACCGGTGTCACCTCCACGGTGGCGGTGGGCAGGTCGCCTGCCGCTGTCGCTGTCCACCCGTCGGGCTCGCCCGTGTATGTGACCAACGGGTTCTCGAACACGATGTCGGTGATCAATGTCACGACGACGCCTCCCACGGTCGCGACCGTTCCCGCAGGCTCGGGTCCTTTGGGCGTGGCGGTGGATGCCACGGGCGCGCGCGTCTACGTGGCGAGCGAAGGTAATGGGGCAGTCCGGGTACACGCGGCGACAGGTGCCTTCATCACCGCGGTGCCGGTAGGCGGCGGCGCCGCCTCGGGGTTCGGGACGTTCGTTGGTCCCGTGGACGGCGGCTGCGACACGAGCGCTCTCGATGCAGCGCTCGCGGAGTCCGAGAGGAAGCGCAAGGCCGCGGAAGCGGCATTCTCCACCGCCGAAGCGGCGCGGCTGGCGGCGCAGCAGTTACTGCTGGCGGCGCAGCAGTCACTGGCTACTGCCGAAACGGCACGGCTGGCGGCGTTGCAATCACTGGCGTCCGTGCAGGCTGCTCTACGGGCGGCGAATGCCACCATCGCCTCCTTCGTGAACATGGTGTTTGGTGAGCGCATCGACTACAACGTCGCGATGGCGACGCGCAATGCCGCACAGACGGCTCTCGAGGGTGCGCGGGCGACGACGCCCACTCACCCCCATCTCCGCCGCGCCGAGGCGGGCATGAAGGACGGTGTGGCGGCCATGGTGAAGAGTGACTACCACAAGGCGGTGCTCGCCTTCCGGAACGTCATGACGGTGCTGCGAAACGGAAGCTAGTCGGCCCGAAGCTCAGAACGCGAGCGTGTCGCGCGCCGCCGCCACCACGCGGGCGGCGTCCGGCACGTTCGCGCGTTCACGTGCGAAGCCGACGAAGGGGATGTCGTTCGAGGTGACCCGGGCCACGGGCGCTTCCAGTGAGAGGAAGGCGCCGTCCATGATCGACGCCGCGATCTCGGCCCCGGGCCCGAAGCTCCTCGGCGCCTCGTGCACAATGACGGCGCGTCCGGTCTTCGCCACCGACGCCACCACCGTTTCGCGATCCAGGGGCGCGATGGTGAGCAGGTCGACCACGTCACACTCCACTCCATCCTCCTCATGCAGGACGTCGGCGGCCTCCCGCGCCACGCGCACCATGGCGCCGTAGGCGATCAGCGTCAGATCCCCGCCTTCGCGCACGACCTGTGCGCGGCCGATCTCCATCGCCTCCATCTCGTCGGGCACGTCTTCCTTGGCGGCGTGATAGAGCGCCTTGGCCTCGAAGAAGACGACGGGATCCGGGTCCCGGATGGCGCTCACCAGCAGCGCACGCGCGTTGCGGGGCCCGGAGGGGATGACCATCTTCAGGCCCGGGATGTGAGCGTAGAACTGCTCCTCGGACTCGCTGTGGTGCTCGAGCGCGCGCACGCCCCCGCCGTACGGCATGCGAATCACCATGGGCACGCCGAAGCGCCCCTGCGAACGCATGCGATAGCGGGCGGCGTGGTTCTCGATCTGGTGAAAGCACTGAAAGGCGAAGCCCGAGAACTGGATCTCGCACACGGGCCGCAGGCCGTAGAGGGCCATGCCCACCGCGGTGCCGATGATCCCGGCTTCGGCGAGTGGGCTGTCGATCACCCGCTTGGAGCCGAATTTGCGGTGCAGGTCCTCCGTCACGCGGAAGACACCGCCGTCCACGCCCACGTCCTCGCCGATGACGAGCACGTCCTCGTCGCGCTCCATCTCCTGGAGCAGCGCCAGATTGAGCGCCTTCACCATATTGAGCTTGGCCATCAGCGCCTCGTCGCCCGCTGCCCGCGCATGGGCGGCGACGGATGCTCCTCGTCCGATGGGCGAGGGCGCCCGTCCGCGAGGCGGGCCGCCATTGCGTCGCGCTGGGCGGCGACATGGCCGGGCAGGGTGCCGTACGCGTGGTCGAACATCACGAGGGGATCGGGCGGGCCCACCGCCTCGAAGCGCTCCACGGCGCGCGCGATCTCTGCGTCCACCTGTGTCTCCAGGCCCTCCTCGAGCAGCCCCTTCTTCTTGAGATAGCCGCCGAAGCGGGTGAGGGGATCCTTGCGCTCCCATTCCGCCACTTCCTCGTTCGTCCGGTACTTGGTGGGATCGTCGGCGGTGGTGTGCACACCGAGGCGGTACGTCACGCACTCGATGAGGGTGGGGCCGTCGCCCGCGCGCGCGCGCTCTACCGCCTCCCGGCTCGCCGCGTGGACGGCGAGGATGTCGTTGCCGTCGACCTGGATGCCCGTGAAGCCATAGGCGAGCGCCTTCTGCGCGAGCGTGCGCGAGTGTGTCTGCTTCTTGAGCGGCACCGAGATCGCCCACTGGTTGTTCTGGCAGACGAACACCACGGGCACGTGCCAGACTCCGGCGAAGTTGAGGGCCTCGTGAAAGTCGCCCTCGGAGGTGGCGCCGTCGCCGAAGTAGACCATCGTCACCACGTCGTCACCGCGATACTGCGCGGCGTACGCGAGCCCCACCGCGTGTGGGAGCTGCGTGGCGACGGGGATCGCGATGGGCAGGTCGTGCTGCTCGGGCGCGGGCTGGCCACCCTCGAGGTAACCCGCGAAATAGAGGAGCAGCTTCTCGATGGGCCAGCCGCGCCAGAGCATGGCCGCCGTCTCGCGGAACGACGGCACCATCCAGTCCGACTGACGCAGCGTGGCCACGCTGCCGAGTTGCGCGGCCTCCTGGCCCTTGATGGGCGCGAAGGTCCCGATCCGGCCCTGGCGCTGCAGACGAACCATGCGCTCGTCGAGGCGGCGTCCGAGGACCATCGCGCGATAGAGACGCTTCAGCTCGTCGGCGGGCAGGTGAGGGTCCAGGGAGGCGTCGATGTTGCCGTCGCTGTCGAGGATCGACAGATACTCCACCTGGAAGCGAGGCTCGAGCGGCGTTCTCGGCATGGCGACGTTGCCGTCGTTCTCATTGTACCTACGGCGACAACGGGCGCCCCGCTCCTTCTGCGTCGGCTCAGACGGCGGCGCCGTGACGTCCTCGCGCAGCGCGCGGGCGGTCCACGCGTTAGGAACCGTTGTGGAACCACGGCGGGGCCAAATGGCGTGGCGGTCTGCGCGGGGACGGGGGATGTGCTCGCATCGGGCAGCGCGGAACCGAACCCTGCCGGGTCTATCGGTAGTGGTGTCTGGATTCCGACTACCCCGGAGACCGTGTCGCTTCAATGCTGACCCGGTAACCCCCCGGAGTCGCTCACGTCGAGGCGGCCGCGCACGCGTCGCGCGGCGCGGACCGTGTCGGAGAGCTTTCGGTCTCGAAGGCGCCCGCCTCTGATGCGGCACGTTTGCTCGATCTATCGGGACCTTGCAGTAGGGCGGCGCCGTCCCGCGCACCCGGCACGATCGTTACGGGCAGCAGAGCCGTCATTCACTGTTCGGGAGACGACCCCTGTTCAAGGAGGTTCCATGACGCTCAAACCTTTCATGGCCGGATGTCTGCTCGTGATGGGGGCGGTGCTGCCGGCCGCTGCCCACACCGTGCAGTACGGTGCACCGCTGACCGGCGCCGCCGAGATCCCGCCGAACGCGTCGCCCGGCGTAGGGAGTACGCTGATCACCGTCGACTTCAACCTGTTGACGATGCAGGTGCAGGCCAGCTTCGCGGGCCTGTTGAGCAACACGACCGCAGCGCACATCCACTGCTGCACGCTGGCCCCCGGCGCCAACAATGTCGGTGTGGCGACGATGTTGCCGTCCTTTGCCGGCTTTCCGTTGGGCGTGACCGCGGGCACCTACGACCAGACCTTCGACATGACCTTGGCGTCGAGCTTTAACCCGGCCTTCGTGACGGCCCAGGGCGGCATCAGCGGCGCGTTCAATGCGCTGATCGCCGGCATGGAGACGGGCAAGGCCTACTTCAACGTCCACACCAACCTGTTCCCCGGCGGCGAGATCCGCGGGCTGCTGAATCCGGTGCCCGAGCCGGGCGCGTATGGGCTGATCGTCATGGGTGTGGCCGCGCTGGGCTGGCTGGCGCGTCGTAGACGGCTGGTCGGCTGAGGTTTACTCGCACAGGCGGGCGAGTTGGCTGTCCGACCAACTCGTCCGCCTGCTTCTGCGCGGCCGCAAGTCGAGAGCGCATGTAGCGTCGTTGTACCTACGGCGACACCCGGTGCCCCGCCCCTTCCGCATCGGCTTCGATGGCGGCGCCGTGACGTCGCGCCTGTCGCATGACACCGCCCGACGTGAGCGCGAAGGCCGACGTGATGGGAAGGCCCGCCTCGCGCAGCGCGCGGGCGGTCCACGTGTTCGACGTCCTGAACAGGTGGTAGCTCCCGCGCGCGGGGTAGAAACCGCTGTGAGGCCACGGCGCGGGGCCGAGGGGCGTGGCGGAGGCCGCGCCCGTGCGGGCGAAGGTGTCGTCGACGAAGCGGAGCAGGCGCTCGAAGCCGGCGCGCGACAGCCGGATCTGGACGATCTCCGCGCCGGGGAAGGCCGACGCCAGCGGCTCGTCGGTCGCGATGAGCCGCACGACGCTGGGCGTGGGCAGGAAGAGCGCGTTGAACCCCAGCCGCAGGCCGGGGTCCGCCGCCTGCCAGTAGTCGCGGTCTCCCCATCCCACCTCGACATAATCGGCGCGCGGGAAGTGCTCGCGCTCCGGCCAGAGCGTCGCCGGCACGTCGTTCGCGCGTACCGCGATGCCTGCGTGCCAGCCATGGGCGACGATCCACACGGAGGTTGCCGGCTCCCCGGCGCGCGGCGGATAGAGGCCGGCCACCGGGCCCCCGCATCCGGCGCCGAGCACGAGCGCCATCACGAGGACGGCCGGCCTCACGTCCGCACGGCGTCGTTGATGATCATATTCAGGGACGGGGTGTCCGGGGTCGTCATCTGTCCTCCGTTGTCAGAGCTCGATGCGGGCCCCGATCTCGAACACCCGTGAGGGCGGAATGCCGAAGAAATCCGTGGCGGAGGTGGCGTTGAGTGCCATGAAGCCGTACAGGCGCTTGCGCCAGCGCATCATGGGCGCGGGCCCCGTGGGCAGGATGCGCGCGCGCCCGAGATAGAACGTGACGTCCTCGGTGCCCGGCAGCAGCCCCGCCACACAGCACGCCTGCACCACCTGTTGCACGGCGGGCGGCTCCATGAAGCCGTAGTACGCGCGCACCCGCACGAAGCCTTCCTGCAGTCGCTCCGTCTGCACCTGCTCGTCGTCGGGGACGTCGGGGATCTCCTCGTACACGATGGAGAGGAGCACGATCTGCTCGTGCAGCACCTTGTTGTGCCGGAAATGGTGAGCGAGCACGGGCGGGGTGCCGTTGATGTCGGGAGTGAGGAAGACGGCAGTGCCGGGCACGCGCGGCGGCCGCACGCGGGCGACCGTGTCGAGGAACGCCTCCAGCGGCACCGCCTGCCGGGCGAGGTGGGCGATCATGAGGTCGCTGCCCCGCTTCCACGTCGACATGAGCGTGAAGACGCACGTTGCCAGGAGCAGCGGCACCCAGCCCCCGTCGTCGACCTTGACGATGTTGGAGGCGAAGAACCCCAGGTCGACCGTCATGAAGAAACCGGCCACGCTCCCCGCGAGAGGAAGCGGCCATCGCCAGCGATAACGTGCGATCACGAAGAAGAGCGTGGTGGTGATCACCATCGTCCCCGTGACCGCCACGCCGTAGGCCGCGGCAAGGGCCGCGGAGGAGCGAAAGCTGAACACGAGCACCAGGCAGGTGAGCATGAGCGCCGTGTTCACCTCGGGAACGTAGATCTGTCCCGACTTGCTGGCGGAGGTGTGCACGATGGACACGCGCGGGCTGTAGCGCAGCTGCACGGCCTGCTGGATGAGAGAAAACGCGCCCGAGATGAGCGCCTGCGAGGCGACCACCGCCGCCGCGGTGGCGATCCCGATGAGCGGGTAGAGTAACGGCCGCGGCGCCAGCAGGTAGAAGGGGTTGTGCACGGCCTCCGGTGTGCTGAGCACGAGGGCGCCCTGGCCGAAGTAATTCAGCAGCAGCGCCGGCAGCACCACCACGAGCCAGACGACGCGGATGGGCCGGCGGCCGAAGTGGCCGAGGTCCGCGTAGAGGGCCTCGGCACCCGTGATGACGAGCACGACGGCGCCGAGCACGAGGAATCCCACGTGACCGTGGTCGATGAGGAAGCGCAGGCCGTGCCATGGATTGAGCGCGGTCACGATGGAGGGCCGGCGCGCGATCTCGACGGCACCGAGGACGCCGATGGTCGCGAACCACACGAGCATGACGGGCCCGAAGAGGCGGCCCACGCTCGCCGTCCCCCATTTCTGGATGAAGAAGAGGCCGAAGAGGATGACCGCGCTCAACGGAAGCACGAAGGGCCCGAGCTCCGGCGCCGCCACCCTGAGTCCCTCCATGGCGCTGAGGATGGAGATGGCGGGTGTGATGGCGCCCTCGCCGAGGAGGAGGGCGGCGCCGAAGAGGCCGAGCGCGATGAGGACCGAGCGCAGGCGGCGCTCCTCGGGCGCGCGCAGCGTGCGCATGACGAGTGCGAGGAGGGCGAGGATGCCGCCTTCGCCGTCGTTGTCCAGACGCAGGATGAAGACGACGTACTTCACGCTCACCACGACGATGAGCGCCCACGCGATGAGCGAGAGCAGGCCGTACACGGTGGGCACATCGGGCACCAGCCCGTGCTCGGGGCGGAAGCACTCCTTGAGCGCGTAGAGCGGGCTGGTGCCGATGTCGCCGTACACCACGCCGAGCGCGGCCAGTGACAGCGCGGCGAGCCGCCGGCCCGTGACCTCGTGTTCCGCCGCAGGGCGGGCGCGGAGGCGGCGGCGCGGTCCTTCGAGGGCGACGAC
>JBKKCN010000580.1:0-6513 GCA_046712525.1 Candidatus Rokuibacteriota bacterium | reverse complement strand
GGCCCTCCTCTCCATTCCGTTCACCGAACGCTATGCGCCGCTCGACCTCAGCCCGCCCGCCCAGCGGGAGAAGACGCTGCGGACACTTGAAGACCAGCTCGCGCGCCGGGCGGGCGCGGGCCCGGTGCTCGTCATCTTCGAGGACGCGCACTGGATCGACCCCACCTCACGCAGCCTGCTCGAGCGTCTCGTCGAGCTCGTCCCGCGCGTGCCCGTTCTCCTCGTGGTCACGGCGCGCCCGGACTTCACCGCGGCCTGGCTGCGCCTGCCGCACGTGACGCTGCTTACGCTGAACCACCTGGGACGGAGCGAGGCGGCACATCTCATCGCCGAGGTCGCGCGCGGCCAGGCGCTGCCGGCGGCGCTGATCGACGGGATCGTCGAGCGCGCGGAAGGCATCCCCTTCTACCTCGAGGAGATCACGAAGGCCACGCTCGAGGGACGGGAGGCAGACGCGGACCACCGCATTCCGGCCACGCTGCGCGACTCGCTCACCGCGCGCCTCGACCGACTGGGACCGGTCAAGGAGGTCGCGCAGGCGGCGGCGGTGATCGGACGCGAGTTCGACGACGAGCTGCTCTCGTCCCTCGTGGGCCTGCCGGACGAGCAGCGGCGGGGCGCGCTCGATCAGCTCATCGGCGCGCAGCTCGTCGCCGAGCGCCGCCACCCGGGGCGGACCGTCCACTACTTCCGTCACGCGCTCATCCAGGAAGCCGCCTACCAGTCACTGCTGAACGTGACGCGTCGCCGGTATCACGCCACGATCGCGGAGGCGCTCGAGGCGCGATTCCCCGACCGCGCCGGGAGCGAGCCGGAGACGCTCGCGCAGCATTTCACGGAAGCCGGTGATGAGGCGCGCGCGATCCCGTACTGGCTGCGCGCGGGCCAGCGCGCGGCGCAGCGCTCGGCGAACCTCGAAGCGGTCGTGCACTTGCAGAAAGGCCGGGCGCTCCTCCACAAGGAGTCGGAGCAGGAGCTGGGGTTCCTCATTGCGCTGGGACCGGCGCTGATGGCAACCCGAGGCTGGAACGCCCCGGAGGTCGAGGACGTCTACTCGCGCGCCCGCATCCTCGCCGCGCAGACGGGGCGGTCGACGGACATCTTCCCCGCCGTCTGGGGTCGGTGGCTCGTCGCGCACGCCGGCGGCGAAGCGCAGCTCGCCCGGGATTTCCTTGCCGAGCTCCTCGGCCTGCTCGGCGACACCGATGACCCCCACCTGCATCTGCAGTTCCATCATGCGGCGGGATCGAACATGTGCACCGACTCCGCGCTTCCCGGAGCCATGACGCACATCGAGACCGTGGTGCGCACGTATCGCTTCGACGAGCACCGCGAGCACGCGCTCGTCTACGGCGGTCACGATCCCTGCGTGTGCGCGCAGAGCATGGGGGCGCTCACCGACCTGATGTCCGGCAATCTCGCGCGCGCGCAGCGATGGAGCGACGACGCCCTCGCGCTCGCCGCGCGTGTCGGCCACGCCCCCAGCCTCGCCCACGCGGAGTGGTATCGCGTGGAGCTGTGCCACATCCGCGGCGAGGCGGCAGAAGCCGAAGCGCGTGCCGGGCGCGTGTTCGCCCTCGCCTCGGAGCGGGGCATCGCGCACTACGCCGCCTGGGCCCGCATGGTGCTCGGCTGGGCGCTCGTGAAGCGCGGGACCATCGACGCCGGGCTCGCGACGCTGGAGGAGGGCCGCGCGGCGCTCCGCGCCACCGGGATCACGTACCACATTCCCCACCGGCTGGCGGTGCGGGCGGAGGGATTCGCGGCGGCCGGGCGCATGGCGGAGGCGCGCGAGGCGATCGAAGAAGCCCTGGAGTCAGTCGCGCGCGCGGGCGAGATCTGGTACGAGCCGGAGGTCCTTCGCCTCAAGGCCGAGATCCTCCAGATGTCGCCGAAGCCGGACGAGGCCGCCGCCGAGCGCTGCCTCGAGGAGGCGCTGGCGATCGCGAGCGCACGGGGCGCGCGCTTCTGGGCGCTGAGGGCCGCCGTCGCGCTCGCGAGAGTGCAGGCACATCAGAATCGCGAGAAGGCCGCGCGCAGCGTGCTGACCGCGGCGCTTCGCGGGTTCGAGGCCGAGCGTCAGGTCCCCGAGATTGCCGACGCCATCGCGCTGCTCGAACAACTCGGTGGATCGATCGACGAGGGCGAGAGCGCCGGCACGGCTACGCCTTGACGCGGTACCGGCAGGCGCAATGTTGAGCGGCGCGCGAGGCAGGTTCGCGTCAGACCGCCGTTAGCGAGCGCCTTGGCGGGACTCCAGCCACTTGCGGAGGGAGTTCTGTGTCTCGCCCGAAGGCCGGCCAGCGAGAAGACCCTCAACGCTGATGTCTTCGTCCAGATCGGGCCAGTGAATGCCCTCGCCGCGGCCGATCAGGCGCCAGTTCTCGCGTTCTGCCAACGTGCCATGCTCGAGGCGGGGATACCAGAGCAACGGCACACTCACGGTGCGCCCATCGACGAGATCGACGACGAGCGCGTCCTCGGTGACGGTCACCCGCTGCGCCAGCGCCGCGCGCACCTCACTCTGTGAAGTACTCATCCCACGCCCGACGGAGTTCACCTGCGTTGTCCCTCACCAGTGCCTCCACACGTCTGACCTCGGCCCTGCCAAACCCGCCGCTCTTTACCAGCCGCACCGGGTCGAGCCAGAATTTGGCGAGGTTCGCTTCCCGCTCCACGTGCACGTGCCGTGGCTCGTCTCGGTCCCCGGAATAGAAGAACAACCGATATGGCCCTGTCCGGAGGACCGTCGGCATCGGGACGATTGTATGCCAATCTCGCCGACGAGAGGGTTCACTGTCTCGCTGACGACGGGCTACAGTGACGTCGCGCGGAGCAGGTCTCGGAGCCGCCGCGTCGTCAGCGGCATGTCGCGCACGCTGACGCCGTGCTCCGACAGCGCGTCGTCCACCGCGGAGGCGACCACCGCCGGCACCGGGAGCGTGCCGGACTCCCCTACCCCTTTCAGTCCGAGCGGGTTCAGCGGCGAGAGCGTCTCCAGATGGTCGATCTCGATGGCCGGGATGTCGGTGCTGCGAGCGAGCGCGTAGTCCATGAAGCTGCCGGCCAGGAGCTGGCCCTCGGCATCGTAACGGATCTCCTCGTAGAGCGCGCTGCCGATGCCGAGCGCGATGGCGCCGTGGATCTGGCCTTCGACGATGGTGGGATTGATGAGCCGGCCGCTGTCATGGCTCACCCAGTAGCCGAGCAGGCGCACGCTGGCGGCGAGCGCGTCCACTTCCGCCAGCACCACGTGGGCGCCGCTCGAGTACGCGATGTCGGGGGGCTGAAAGTAGTGCGTGACCTCGAGCGCGGGGCCCAGGCCTTGCGCAAAGGCGGCCATCGATGCGAGCCGGCCCAGCTCGACGTGGCGTTCGGGCCGCGCGCGCTCCACGAAGACCTTGCCGTTCTGCTGCACCTCGTCCTCCGGGACGCCGAGCGCCTTGGCGGCGAGACCGAGCGCCTTGGCGCGCAGGCCCCGCGCGGCGAGGGCGACGGCGGTGCCGCCCACCACCGCGGCGCGGCTGGCAAACGTTCCGACGCCGTGCGTGAGCCCGAAGGTGTCGCCGCCGATGATGCTGACGTCCTCTGGCGTGACGCCGAGTTCGCTGGCCGCCACCTGCGCGAGAGTGGTCTCCAGGCCCTGGCCCTGCGAGGGCACGCCGGTGAAAACAGTAATGCGGCCGGCGGCATCCGCACGGATAGTCGCGCCCTCGAACGGTCCCACGCCGGTGAGCTCGACGTAGCACGCCACGCCGACGCCGAGCAGGCGGCCGTTCTGCCGGGCGAGCGCGCACTCCTTGGCGAGACGCACGTAGTCCGACATTTCGAGCGCGCGCCGCAGCACGGCGGAAAAATCGCCGCTGTCGTAGATGACGTTGCCGGAGCTGCGATAGTTGGGCAGCCCGACGTCGTACGGCATCGCGTCGGGGGGGACGAAGTTGGCGAAACGCACCGCGGTGCGATCGAGCCCGGTCTGCTCCGCCACCAGGTCCAGGACGCGCTCGATCACGAACACCGCCTGCGGCTGGCCCGCGCCGCGGTACGGCGTCACCGGCACGCGATGCGTGTACACGCTGTCGAAGGTCACCTCTAAGCTCGGAATCCGGTAGGGCCCGGCGATCATCGAGGCGCTGAGGAGCGGCACCACGAGGCCGCGCGGCGTGTAGGCGCCGGTGTCGTGGACGAAATGATCACGCAGGGCGAGCAGCCGGCCCGTGTCGTCGAAGCCGACGGTGACCTCGTGCGCCTGCGTGCGCTCCTGCGTGGCCGTCAGCATGTGCTCCACGCGCTCCTCGATCCACTTCACGGCACGGCCGAGCTTGTACGCCATCAACGGCACGAGGACGTCTTCCGGGTAGACGATCAGCTTGGCGCCGAAACCGCCGCCCACGTCGGGCGCCACCACGCGCACCTGGTGGATGGCGAGGCCGAGCAGGTCGCAGACGAACTGCCTGATCTGGTGAGGCACCTGCGACGAGGCCCACACGGTGAGCAGCCCCGCCATCGCGTTGTAGTCCGCCACCAAGCCGCGCGTCTCCATGGGCTGCCCGCCGCCGCGGCCGATGCTGAGACGCAAGGTGGCGACGCGTGGTGCCGCTTTCAACGCCGCATCGACGTCGCCGCGTGACAGCGTCACCCGGCCCGCGAGGTTGTCGGGAATGTCGTCGTGCACGGCGGGGCCCGACCGATCGCCCGGCTCCTGCATGGACGGCAACGGCTCGTACGTGATGTCGACGAGCGCGCGCGCGTCTGCGGCCGCGGACGGGCTCTCGGCCAGCACCACCGCCACCGCTTCGCCGACGAATCGCACGCGGTCGGATGCGAGCAAGCGGAAGTTCTTGGCGCGCAGCGCCGGATGCGGCGGAATCACCGGCAGCTCGCGCGCGGCATCGCCGAGGTCCGCGAAGGTGACCACCGCCACCAGGCCCGCGTGTTTCCGGGCGCGCTCGGCGTCGATGGCCACGATGCGCGCGTGGGCGTGGGGGCTGCGGACGATGGCCGCGTGCAGCATGCGGTCCAGCGTGATGTCGTCGATGTAGCGGCCCTGCCCCTGGACGAGGCGCGGATCCTCCTTGCGGAGCATCCGGTCGCCGATGAATTTCACCGGGGCGTTAGACTTTCCCGAGCCGGGGGTGATCGAAGAGCGGGATGTTCACCCCCCACGGCGCCATGCGCTTGCGCAGCTTCTTGAGGAACTCGGGGAAGATGCGCATCTCGTCCTCCGGCGTGCTGCCGCCGAGGCCGGCTGCGCAGGAGATCTCGTCGGCGGCGATCTCGTCGGCGGTGGCGCTGCCGCCCTCGACGGCGAGCCACAGGTTGCGGTAGCCGCCGAACTCGACGTTCTGAATCATCGTGATCAGCGCCTGCTCGATGTTGCGCACGATCTCCGGCGTGAACGTCGGCGCCCACGCGTCCAGGCAATGCCAGCCGAACGCGATGTGGCGCACCTCGTCGCGCAGGATGAGCTCCATGAGGCGGCGCACGGCGGGATTCGTCGCCTTGTGGACGGTGCCCTTGAAGACGTCGATCAGGATCTCCTCCGCCGCGCACACGAGACTGGCGAAGATGCCTTCGAGCGACGTGGCGGGATCGAAGGCCATGCGGCGCACGCCGTGCGTGCCCACCGCGCCCGCGGTGGGCGGGTTCTGCGGCTGCGGAAAGTAGCGGCCGAGGCGGTCCGCCATGAGCCACGACGCCTCCGCGTGCCGTCCTTCCTCCATCGTGCGCATCGTGAAGAAGAACTGCAGATCGGGAAGCCGGCGCTCCAGCGTAAAGCGCAGGAGCAGCGCGGGGCTCTCGGAGATCGCGCCGTACTCGCCCCACGTACGCCGGCTCCAGTACATCTGGGCGGCAAGGATCTGCTCCTTGCTGTAGCGCTCCGGGTGAAGCTCCTCCCACGGGATATCGATCTGCGGATCCCACTCGAGGGTCTTGGCGCGCTGCCAGAGCTCCCACACGTCGGGCATGGCCGGCTTCAGCGGCAGCGGGTAGCGGTCCTCGAGCACGTACGTCTGGGCATCCGTCAGCATGAGCGGTCTCCTCTCACAGCGTTCCGAGCTCGGAGTGCGACACGGACGGCACCTCGACATTCCACACGGCGAAGCGCTCGCGCACCTGGGTCACAGTGGCTCGCAGCACGCTGCGCTCCTGCGCGGCGGTGGAGGCGCCGAGCCCGGCGCGCGCCGTCTCCTCTTCCGCGGCCAGCCACGCCGCCCGGCTCGCGGCCGGCAGGAGCCACGTGTTGCGGTAGCCCGCCAGGATCACGTTGGCGAGCATCTCACGCAGCGTCTCCCCGACGGACTTGTGCGCGCGATCGTCCAGCGCCGGAAGGCGGCTGCCTAGGAAGGCCCACGCGAAGCTGACGTGACGCTGGCGGTCGCCCGCGATGAGACGAAGCGCCGCGCGCGCGATCTCGTCCTTCGTGTGCTGCAGATGGCTGAGAGAGAGGTTCAGGTCGAGCTGATCGTCGAGGGCGCCGAGGGCCGCGATGAAGGCTTCGACGGGCAGATC
>JBKKCN010000579.1:0-2565 GCA_046712525.1 Candidatus Rokuibacteriota bacterium | reverse complement strand
CTCCTGCCGTGGGTGATTCCCACCGCCCTCAGCACGCTGGGCTGGTGGTGGATGTTCAACTCGCTCTACAGCGTGGTCAACTGGACGGGCATCGCCACCGGCCTCATGGATCCGCCCGGCCCAAATTGGCTCGGCCAACGGTACTACGCGATGGCCGCGGTCATCACAGTCAACATCTGGCGCGGTCTGCCGTTCTTCGCCATCACCATCCTCGCGGGCCTGGTGGCCATCCCCAAGGAGCTGTACGAAGCGGCCAAGGCCGACGGCGCCGGCGCCAATGCCCGTTTCTGGCACATCACGCTGCCGTTGCTCAAACCGGTGTTGGCGGTGGTGGTGCTGTTCTCCACCATCTTCACCTTCAGCGACTTCAATATCGTCTACGTGCTCACCCACGGCGGGCCCATCAACTCCACCCACCTCTTCGCCACGCTGTCGCGCATGATCGGCATCGACACCGGGCGGATCGGCGAAGGGGCGGCGATCTCGCTCTACCTCTTCCCCCTGCTCGTCCTCGTGGTCTGGGCCCAGCTCCGCTTCGTGCGGAAGCAGACATTTTGACCGTCGCCCGCCGGCCATTCCTGGGGAAGCTCGCGAGGCACCTGCTGCTCCTGCCGTTCCTCGTCTTCGCGCTGTTCCCCTTCTATCACATGACGCTCACCTCGCTGAAGCAGGACCGCGAGCTCTACGACCGCCACGCGGTGCCCCTCATCATCAAGCACGGCCCGACGCTCGAGCACTACACCAAGCTCCTCTGGGACACCGAGTTCATCACATGGACCAAGAACAGCCTGCTGGTGGCCGTCCTGTCCACCGTGGTGTCGGTCGCCATCGGGACCGTCGCCGCCTACGCGCTCGCCCGGCTGAAGTTCGCCGGGGTGGCCGCCCTCGGCACCGGCATCTTCGTCACCTACCTCGTGCCCACGTCCCTGCTCTTCCTGCCGCTGGCCCAGATCATCAACTGGATCGGCCTGGGCGATTCGAAGTGGGCGCTCGTGCTCACGTACCCGACCTTTCTGGTTCCGTTTTGCACCTGGCTGCTCATCGGCTACTTCCGCACCGTCCCCAAGGAGATCGAGGAGTGCGCCATGGTGGACGGCGCCACCAGGATCCAGGCGCTCTGGCGCATCGTCTTGCCGATCGCGGTGCCCGGGCTCGTGTGCGCGGCGCTGTTCGCCTTCACGCTGTCCTGGAACGAGTTCATCTACGCGCTCACCTTCACCTCCTCCTCGGAGCAGATCACCGCCAGCGTGGGCGTCACCACGGAGCTGATTCGCGGCGACATCTACTTCTGGGGCTCGCTCATGGCGGGTGCGGTGTTGGGCTCGGTGCCCATCGTGATCCTGTACGTGTTCTTTCTCGACTACTACGTGTCCGGCCTCACCTCCGGCGCCATCAAGTAAGGCAGCCGCCCTCCCGACGCGCAGACAGAAGGCCGGAGGTCTCCCCACAGGCTAGTGATTCCAGCTAGTTGGCTACCCTCTCCCCCCTGGCATCCGTGTGGCTACGCAGAGCGTCATAAGAAGAGGAGGGCGAGCCGATGGGTGAGGAGCAGGCGCGTACCGCCACCGTGACGATTCCCCCCGAGTATCCGAAGGAGCTCGAGCGCGACGCGACGCTCAAGGACGGGACGGTCGTGCACCTCCGGCCGATCCGACCCGACGACGCCCCGGGACTCGTCGCGCTGTTCGACCGTCTCAGCCAGCACACCGCCTACCAGCGCTTCTTCTCCGTGCTCAAGCGGCTGCCGCCGGCCTACGCGAAGGTCTTCGCCAACGTGGACTATCAGCAGCGCCTGGCCATCGTGGCGGAGCGCGACACCCCGGCCGGCCCCGAGCTGATCGGCGTGGGCCGCTACGAGCCGACCGACACGCCGGGCATGGTCGAAGTGGCCTTCGTGGTTCAGGACGCCTGGCAGGGGCAGGGGCTCGGCTCCATCCTCCTCGACGCGGTGTTGCGGGCGGCGGGGGCGCGGGGGGCCCAGCAATTCCGCGCCTTCGTGCTCGGCGATAACCACCGCATGCTCGGGCTGCTGGCCCGCCGCACCGAGATCACGGGGCGCAAGCTCGAAGAGGGCGTGGTGGCGGTGGAGTTCCGCCCGCGATGACGGGCCGCGGCTCCGCAGATCATCGGTCCCGCGAGGTGCGCCGCAGCGTCGGCCGCGGCGGGCACCTGCACACCCTCGCGCTGATCGCCCACGACAACAAGAAGGTGGACCTGGTGGCCTGGGCCACCTTCAATCGTGCCGCGCTGTCGCTCTTCGACCTGGTGGCCACCGGACACACCGCCCACCTCGTCCATACCAAGGTCGGGCTGCCGGTTCAGGCGATGTTGAGCGGTCCTCAGGGCGGCGACGCGCAGATTGCGGCCATGGTGGCCACCGGCGCCGTCGGGGGCGTGTTCTTCTTCGTGGATCCGCTGAGCGCCCAGCCGCACGAGCCCGACATCCGCGCGCTCCTGCGCGTGTGCAATGTCCACAACGTGCCGGTGGCCACCAATCTCGCCACCGCGGACCTGATCATCGAGTCGCTCTGCGCGCTCGGGACGCCGCTGGAGCAAGCGCACGAA
>JBKKCN010000578.1:0-5236 GCA_046712525.1 Candidatus Rokuibacteriota bacterium | reverse complement strand
CTTGGGCGGCGTGAGATCGACGGTGACGGGCGTGGTGAAGAGCGGGCGGTCGCCCGGCCGGAGCGGACGCCAGAAATCGTCCCGCGCCCACACTTCCAGCGTGGCGGTGCCTTCTTTCAGTCCGAGGGTGGCGCTCTCCACCGTCACCGGCAGCTCGAGCCGCGGCCCCGCCGGTGCCTCGCGCTTGGCGACAACGATGGGCGCGCCGCCCTGGACGACGCGCACCTCGGCGCGCGTCACGTTGCCGCGCGCCGCTGCGAGGACGATCGTGAGCGGCGTCTTGTGCCCGAGGAAGCGCGGCGCGTTCACGGTGACGTGCACGGCGGGCACGGATTGTCGCCAGCCGAGATACGATACGCCGACCACCACCACGAGGAGGAGAGCGAGGACGAGGAGCAGCCAGCCTTTGATGCGGGACCGCTGAGGCACGAGCGCGATTCTATCATGAGGCTTGCTTGACACCCTCTGGACCCCTCGCTAGAGTGACGCGGTGTCCATCTCCGCTGTGTGGCTGATCCCCGCTTTTCCGTTCGCGGGAGCGCTCCTCAACATCCTCTTCGGCCGGTTCACCGGCCGCCGTGCGCACTGGATCGCGCTGCCGGCGACGGTGGCGTCCTTTCTCGCCGCGTGCGCGGTGTTCGCGCGCGTGTGGCGGTCCGAGGCATTCACGTCCACCCTCTTTTCGTGGATCGTGGCGGGGGACTTCGCGACGTCCGTGACCGCGCACGTGGATGCGCTCACGGCGGTGATGCTGCTCGTCATCACCGGCGTGGGGTCCCTCATCCATCTGTACTCGATCGGCTATATGCACGACGATCCCGGCTACGCGCGCTTCTTCGCGTACCTCAACCTGTTCGTGTTTTCCATGACGATGCTCGTGCTCGCGGGCAACTTCCTGGTCCTCTACGTGTTCTGGGAAGCGGTGGGCCTCTGCTCCTACCTGCTCATCGGATTCTGGTATCAGAAAGACTCCGCGGCGGCCGCCGGCAAGAAAGCGTTCATCGTCAACCGCGTGGGCGATTTTGGATTCGGCCTCGCCATCATCTGGATATGGACGGCCCTCGGCACCCTCGATTATGCGGAGGTATTCAAAGGCGCGCAGACGCTGCCCGTCGCCACCGCCACCGGCATCGCGCTGCTGCTCTTCATGGGCGCGTGCGGGAAATCGGCGCAGCTGCCGTTGCACACGTGGCTGCCGGACGCGATGGAAGGGCCCACGCCCGTGTCCGCCCTCATTCACGCCGCCACCATGGTGACGGCGGGCGTGTACATGGTGGCGCGCAGCCACGCGATCTTCGAGCGCTCCGGCGTCGCCCTCGAGGTGGTGGCGTGGGTGGGCGTGGCCACCGCGCTCTTCGCGGCCACCGTGGGCCTCGTGCAGACGGACATCAAGCGCGTGCTCGCCTACTCGACCATCAGCCAGCTCGGCTACATGTTCGCGGCGGTGGGGCTGGGCGCCTACGGCGTCGGCGTTTTCCATCTGGTGACGCACGCTTTTTTCAAGGCGCTTCTCTTCCTGGGGGCGGGTTCCGTCATCCACGGCATGGGAGGCGAGCAGGATCTGAGGAGGATGGGCGGCCTCGCGCCGCGCATGGTGACGACGACCATCACGATGACGATCGGCGCCCTCGGGCTCTCGGGCTTCCCCGGGCTCGCGGGCTTCTTCTCGAAGGACGAGATTCTCGCCGTCGCCTTCCATGAGAACCGGCTCATGTGGGTTCTCCTCCTCGCGGGCGCCTTCATGACCGCCTTCTACACGTTCCGCCTCATCTTCCTCGCCTTCTTCGGTGGACCCCGCATGACGAAGGAGGCCGCGCACCACGCGCACGAGTCGCCCGCGGTGATGAGAGTGCCGCTCATCATCCTCGCCGTTCTCACCGTGGTGGCGGGGTGGGCGGTGGGCGTGCCCTCCGAGCACGGCACGCGCTTCGAGCGCTTTCTCGCCCCCGTGTTCCCCCTCCAGGAGGGCGCGCACGGCGGGGCCGCCGGCGTCATGTTGCTCGCCCTCTCCGTGGTGGTGGCGCTCGCCGGCATCACGCTCGCGTGGTTCATGTACATGGCGTCACCGGTGAAGGCGGACACCATCGGGCGCGCGCGCACGCCTGTGCACGCGCTCTTGCTGAACGCGTGGTACGTGGACGCGCTGTACGACCGCCTCCTCGTGAGACCGCTCTTCGCGCTCTCATCCTTCCTCGCGCGCGTGGATCTCGGCGTGGTGGACGGGGCCGTGAACGGCGTGGGGCGCGTGGTGGTGGCGTGGGCCGGATCGCTGCGGCGCCTGCAGACGGGCTACGTGGTGAACTACGCGCTCACCATGCTGGTGGGCGCCGTCGTGTTCGCCGGCTTCCTGCTCGTCCGCTAGATGCGCATCCTCTCCGCGGTGCTGTTCCTGCCCCTGCTCGGCGCGCTTGTGCTCGTCCTCATCCCCCGGCGGTTCACGGGGGTTCTCATGGGGACGGGCCTCGGCGTCGCCGCCGCCACCTTCGCGATCTCGTTGCCGCTGTACTTCCGCTTCGACGGCGACGTGCCCGATTACCAGTTCGAGGAGTATGCGGCGTGGATGCCGTCGCTGGGCGTAGGCTACCACCTCGGCATCGACGGCATCAGCCTCTTGCTCGTTCTGCTCACCACGTTCCTCACCCCCCTCGCGCTTCTCTCCGCGTGGAACGCCATCGAGGACCGCGCCAAGGAGTTCCTGATCACCATGCTCGTGCTGGAGACGGGCATGCTGGGGGTCTTCGTCAGCCTCGACCTCTTCCTCTTCTTCGTCTTCTGGGAGTCGATGCTGATCCCGATGTACTTCGTCATCGGCGTGTGGGGCGGCACCAACCGCATCTATGCGGCGATCAAGTTCGTGCTGTACACGATGGCGGGCTCGGCCCTCATGCTGGTGGCGATCCTCGCGCTCTACTATCAGCACGGCACCGCCACCGGCGTCTTCACCTTCGACCTGCCCGTGCTCGCGCGCTACGTGCTGGAGCCGGGCCTGTCGCAGAACCTCATGTTCCTCGCCTTCGCGCTCGCCTTCGCCATCAAGGTGCCGCTCTTTCCCTTCCACACGTGGCTGCCCGACGCGCACGTGGAGGCGCCCACGGCGGGATCGGTGATCCTCGCCGGCGTCCTCCTGAAGATGGGGACGTACGGCTTCCTGCGCTTCTGCCTGCCCCTCTTCCCCGACGCCAGCATCGAGTTCGGGCCCCTCGTCTTCGCGCTCGCCGTGTTCGGCATCGTGTACGGCGCGTGGGTGTCCACCGTGCAGCCGGATCTCAAGAAGCTCGTCGCCTACTCGAGCGTGAGCCACCTCGGCTTCGTCATGCTCGGCCTCTTCACGCTCAACCAGCAGGGCATGGTGGGCGGCGTGATCCAGATGATCAACCATGGACTTTCGACGGGCGCCCTCTTTCTCATGGTCGGCATGATCTACGAGCGCAGGCACACGCGACTCATCGCGGACTTCGGCGGCCTGTGGAAAGTGATCCCCGCCTTCTCCGCGCTCTTCCTGGTGGTGTCGCTCTCCTCGCTGGGGCTGCCCGGTCTCAACGGCTTCGTGGGCGAGTTCCTCATCCTGGTGGGAGCCTTCCAGGTGGACCGGCTGCTGGCGGCGGTCGCCACCACCGGCATCATCTTCGCGGCCGTGTACATGCTCTGGATGTACCAGCGCGTGATCTTCGGCGAGGTGCGCCACGAGGCGAACCGCCATCTCGCCGACCTCTCGCTGCGCGAGTGGGTGGTGCTCCTGCCCGTCGTGCTCTTCATCGTCTGGATCGGCGTCTATCCCGCCCCCTTCACGGGCAAGACGGAGGCGACCATCGAGGCGCTGCGCGCCCAGGTGCAGATCAAGGCGAGCGTGGCGCGGCCGCTGGCGCCCGTCACCGAGCGCCAGGCGAGCCGGCAATGATTCCCGGCCCCGAGGTCGCCCTCGGCGCGCTCCTGCCCGTGCTCGTCGTCCTGGGCACGGGCGCGCTCGTGCTCCTCCTGGACCTGCTGCCGCCGCGCCACAGCAAGGAGCATCTGGGCGGCGTCGCCCTCCTCGGCATCGTGGGCGCGCTCCTCGCCAGCCTGTGGCAGTGGGGCAAGGAGGCGCGCGCCTTCCGGGACATGGTGGTGCTCGACGGCTACGCGCTCTTCTTCGACGTCATCATCTGCTACGCGGCCGCGCTCGTCGTGCTGCTGTCGATCGATTACCTGCGGCGCAACGGCGTGGAATCGGGCGAGTACTACGCGCTCGTGCTTTTCTCGACGGCAGGCATGATGCTGCTCGCCTCCGCGGGCGACCTCATCGTCGTCTTCCTCGCCGTCGAGCTCATGTCGCTGTCGCTGTACGTCCTCGCCGGGCTCTTCAAGACGCGCCTGGCTTCCGGCGAAGCGTCCATGAAGTACTTCCTGCTCGGTGCCTTTGCGTCCGCCTTTCTGCTCTATGGCATCGCGCTCGTCTACGGCGCCACGGGCACCACGAGCTTCGAGCGCATCGCGGCCGCCCTCCCGCGCCCACCCCTCGATCCGCTCTTCCTCATCGGCCTCGCGCTGCTGCTCGTGGGCTTCGGCTTCAAAATTTCCTCCGTGCCCTTCCAGTCGTGGGCGCCGGACGTGTATCAGGGCGCGCCCACGAGTGTCACCGCGTTCATCGCCACCGGCTCCAAGGCGGCGGCCTTCGCGGCGATGATCCGTCTCCTCGTGGTGGCGATGCGCGGCGCGCAGCCCGACTGGTCCGCGCTGCTGTGGGCGGTGGCGGCGGTCACGATGACGGTGGGCAACGTGGTGGCCATCGCGCAGTCGAACCTCAAGCGCATGCTCGCGTACTCCTCCATCGCGCACGTCGGCTACATGCTGGTGGGGGTGGTGGCGGGGGGCGCGCCGGGCGGGGGCGCCGTGCTCTTCTACCTGCTCGCCTACACATTCCCGACGGCGGGCACCTTGGGCGGAATCACCCTCTGGGAGCGGGGGGGGGAGGAAGCGGTGGAGATCGGTGACTATGCGGGTCTGGCGCGCCGCCATCCGCTACTGGCGGCCACCCTCGCGCTCTTCCTGCTCTCGCTCGTCGGCATCCCGCCCCTCGCGGGGTTCGTCGGCAAGTTCTACCTCTTCGGCGCCGCCGTGCGCTCGGGGTATCTCTGGCTCGCCGTCCTCGGCGTGCTGAACTCCGCCGTGGCCGCGTACTACTACCTGCGCGTGATCGTCTACATGTACATGCGCGAGCCCGATGGCTCCGCAGCACCCGCCGTGTACGCGCCCTCCT
>JBKKCN010000577.1:0-2819 GCA_046712525.1 Candidatus Rokuibacteriota bacterium | reverse complement strand
ATACGGACGCCGGGATCGTTGAGGTGAGCGGCGAGCCACTCGGTCCGGACAATGGAGTCGTTCATGGAGGGATGATACTCCCCGCTACCGCTCGGGGAGCAGGAGGTGTGGGCTGAGGCCTTCGTCGGCCAAAGCCTCCTCCCAGCGCAGGTAGGCTTCCATCGCGGCCCGGCCGCGCTCGTAGGGTTTGAGCGCGACGTCGTCCGCCTCGTCGGCGAGCCGGGTAGCGCCGCGCTCCAGCGGGCGGCCGGCAGCCTCCCACGCGCGCGTGCCCCCCTCGAGCACACGCACGGCCGTGTAGCCGAGTGCCCCCAGCGTGACGCCCGCCAGCGTGGAGGCGGTGCCGTCGGCACACGTCACGAGAAGGGGCGTCGTCTTCGCGGGAACGACCGCGGCCACGAGGCGCTCGAGGCGGCTGCGGCACATCCACACGGCGCCGGGAACGTGGCCGCGCGCGTAGACGTCGCTCTGATCCACGTCGAGCACGATGTCCGTGCCCGTGTCGCCAGGCGGCACCGAGGTGACGCCGGCCCGCGCGGTGTCGTTGCCGAATGGCGGCCGCGTCGAATGGCCCTCCTCCACGGCGCCGCCCGCCTGCTGCCAGGCGGGCAGGCCCCCGGCGAGCACGGCGACGTCGGGCAGGCCCATGCGCTGCAGCCACGCCGCCGTCATCACCGAGCGGGCAAGGCCGTCGCACACGAGCACCACGGGAGCCGCCCGCACCGCGACGTACTCGTCGGTCGCCTGCACCGCCTGGCCGCCGGGTGCCCACACCGCGCCCGCCACGTGCGCGGCCGCGTATTCCTCGCGTGTGCGCACGTCGAGCACGGACAGATTGTTGTCCGCGCCGGCCACCTGCAGTCGCTGGAGATCCTGAGGGGAGATGAAGCGCACGTTGTCCTCGGCGGCGACACGCTTGGCGGTGAGGGCGGCCGCGGCGCGGCTGCGCGGGGAAATCGCGGGCGGGCGACGGTCGGCGCCGCGCTCGAGCGTGAGACCCGCCAGCTCCCAGCCCATGGTGCCGTTCTCGAGCGCGACCACGGGGTTCGGCAGCCGCATGCGCCGCACCGACTCCGCGCCGATGTAGGAGCGTGTGCGGCCGCCGCAGTGCACGACGATGGTCGTCGCGGGCGAATGCACGAGTTCGGGAAGGCGGAGCACGAGCTCACCGCCGGGCACGCTGATCGCCCCCGGGATGCAGCCGCGGGTGTACTCCTCGGGCGTGCGCGAATCCACGATGACCATGTCGTCGCCGGCGTCGATGCACGCCTGCAGATCGTGCGGCGCGATCTGCGGCGTCTTGAGATCGTGCAGCGCGCGCTCGCCGAAGACCTTGCTCGGCACGTTGAGCCCCTGCACGAGCCGGCGGCCCGAGGCCCGCCAGGCCTCGAGGCCACCCGCGAGGATGCGCACGTCGCGATAGCCCATGGCCGCCAGCGTCGGGCGCGCGAGCGCCGCGAGGGCGCCGTCGGCGTCGTAGAGCACGACCGGAATCCCGCGCGCGGCGACGAGCGCGGGCAGCCTGATTTCCAGGAGCCGTCGCGGCAGCGAGGTGGCGCGATAGATGTGGCCTTTTTCGTACGTGGCCCGCTCCCGGACGTCGAGCACGGCGTGCGGCGCCGGGGACCGCATGAGGGTGGCGAGGTCGTCAGGTGTCATCACGGGGCCAATGGTACACGGATCATCGGACCCCCGACCGGCTCGCTGGCCTCGTGATTGTTTCCTCCGTGCAGCCCGGGAGGGACGCACCATGCGTGACGAAGCCATCAAGACGCTGCAGGGCCTGCTCGAGTCCATCAAGTTCGCCATGTTGACCACCGTGGCCGAGGACGGCAGCCTCCACCGCCGCCCCATGGCGGTGCAGGAGTCGGAGTTCGATGGTGGACGCTCCCTCACTCGCCCTCCTGCGCGTGACGGTGACCGCCGCCGAGTACTGGGAGTCGCCATCGAGTCCCGTCGTGCGCATCCTGGGCTTCGCGAAGGCGATGGCCACGGGCCAGCGGCAGCCGCCCGGGCAGAGCACGAAGCTGGATCTCGAGCGCTCCGCGTAGCCTGTCCACCGGCGCCGACGGTATAGTGTCGACGGGAGGGCGGTCATGTCCATCGTTCGCGAGTTCGAGAAGGCCTTCAACACGATGGACGTGGACGCCCTCCTCGCCTGCTTCACCGCCGGCGCCACGTATACCGACAACTTCTTCGGCGCCCACACGGGCACGGCCTCGCTGCGCGCGATGTTCGAGCGCATGTTCCGCGAGGGCCGCGACTATTCCTGGGTGATGGACACGGTGGTGGAGAACCCCGAACACGCGGCGGCGGAGTGGAGCTTCTCCTACGTGGCCACGGAAGTGCTCCCGCGCAGCGCGGGCAGGCGCGTGCGCTTCGGAGGCATGAGCTTCTTCGATCTCGAGCGCGGCCGCATCGCCGCCTACCGCGAGCGCTTCGACCTCGGGGTGGCGTGCCTGCAGCTCGGCTTCGCGCCGGAGTCCATCGCCAAGGTGCTGCGCTCGCGCGTGTGAGCGGCATGAGCGCGGACGAAACCAGCTACTACGCGCGCCACCCGAGAGCCGACGGATGTCCGCGATGCTGGCGCGGATCGTCGAGCGCGATGCCGGTTCTCTCCCCATCCCACGCCCGCCTGCGAAGCGGCTCGTGGGCGCGTGCCGTCACGCAGCACTCCTCGCCTGCAGCGCGCTGCGCCATCATGGCGTACCCGCGCGCGTCGCGTTGGCTTCGCCGACTATTTCGTACCGGGCTTCCACGATGATCACTGGATCACCGAGTACCGGTACGGCAGCAGCTGGCGGCTGATGGCTCCCGAG
>JBKKCN010000576.1:0-9266 GCA_046712525.1 Candidatus Rokuibacteriota bacterium | reverse complement strand
CGCCCGTGTGGCAGGAGGTGCCCGGCGAGCACCGTGGCACGCTGCGCCGGCTCATCGTGACCCAGGGCGACACCGAGCCCGCCTCCGTCGAGCAGCAGCGCCATCTCGGACAGACGTGCCCGTCGCTCTACGACCTGCGCAACCTGTTCCAGGTGAACGCCGAGGAAGGACGGCATCTGTGGGCGATGGTGTACCTGCTCGACGCCTACTTCGGCCGCGACGGGCGCGAGGAATCGGAGGCCCTGCTGCAGCGCCGCTCCGGCGACGCCGACAAGCCGCGCATCCTCGGCGCCTTCAACGAGCCCACGCCTGACTGGCTGTCGTATTTCATGTTCGGGTTCTTCACCGACCGCGACGGCAAGTACCAGCTCGCCAGCCTCGCCGAGAGCGGCTTCGACCCGCTCTCGCGCACGTGCCGCTTCATGCTCACCGAAGAGGCGCACCACATGTTCGTGGGCGAGACGGGCGTGGGGCGCATCGTGCAGCGCACGTGCGAGATGATGCGCGAGCACAAGAGCGACGACGTGCGAAAGGTGGGGGGCATCGATCTCCCCACGCTGCAGAAATACCTCAACTTCCACTGCTCGGTGTCGCTCGACCTCTTCGGCTCCGAGATCTCCACGAACGCCGCGAACTTCTATACGAACGGCCTCAAGGGGCGCTTCGAGGAAGGCAAGAAGGCCGACGATCATCAGCTCAAGCAGGCGACCTACCCCGTCTCGCAGCTCGAGGGCGGCGCGATCTCCACCCGCGACGAGGCGGCGCTCACGTCGCTCAACGAGCGGCTGCGCGACGACTACATCACCGACTGCGCGCGCGGCGTGGCGCGCTGGAACCAGATCGTGCAGCGCGCGGGCATCGATTTCGAGTTCACGCTGCCCCATCGCGGCTTCCACCGCGCCATCGGCCTCTTCGCGGGTACGCACGTGTCGCCGGATGGCCGCGTCGTCACGGAGGCGGAGTGGATCGCCCGTCGCGACGAGTGGCTGCCGTCGGAGGCCGATCGCGCCTACGTCATCAGCCTGATGAAACCGGTGGTGGAGCCGGGCAAGTTCGCGAACTGGATCGCGCCGCCACCGCGCGGCATCAACGGTCTACCCATCGACTTCGACTACGTGCGGCTCGGCTGAGGCGCCCGCCGCGAGGAGATCATCATGCCGAAAATCATCACACCGAAAGCGTTCGGGGCGCCCCTCGGGATGTATTCCCACGGGATGGTCGCCGCCGGCGGCGAGCTCGTCGTGGTGGCGGGACAGGTGGGCACCACGCCGGAAGGCCGCGTGCCTGGCAATGACATCGTGAGCCAGACGCGGCAGGCGTTCGAGAACGTGCGCGTGGTGTTGCAGGCCGCGGGCGCGGGCATGGGCGACCTCATCCGGCTGCAGACGTTCCTCACGCGCGCCGAGGACATCCCCGGCTTCATGAAAGCGCGTCAGGACCTCTTCCCGGAATACTTCCCCACCGGCGCCTATCCGCCCAACACGCTGCTGGTCGTCAGCCGTCTCGTCCGCCCCGACCTCCTGGTGGAAATCGAAGCCATGGCCATGCGCCGCCCCCCCCGCGCCAAGACCACGACCCGGCGAAAGCCCAGCAAGCGCCGCCGGCGCTGACGAGACGGACCGGACGCCCTCGATGTTGCAGACGCGCCGCTACATGGCTCGATGCGGTTTGGCGATGCGAACCGTTGCAGAAGCAACGGACGGGTGTACTGAGACTGGCGGTACTACGACGGGGTGTACTAAGACTGGTTGTACTACGTCGGGGGGATTGGGGGGCCCGTCGAGGGCCCCCCATCTACACAATCTCGAACTCTACCAGCTAGACTCGCCGGTTCGTGTCGATGTAGGTGTCGTTTGTTCTGGTCATCGCCACGATGGCGAGGATCACGACCAGGAGCAGAGCAGCCGCGATGATGACCGCCGCCGTCGGGCTCAGACCGAAGATGGTCGTGCGCTCGGTGGTGACGGTGCTCGAACGCGGCAGCGCGGAAACGTTGTCGTCGCTCTTCGTGGTGCTACCGCTGACGGTGCCGCTGCCGCTCACGGAGCCGCTCGCGGCAGGTGCCTCGGGCTTGGCCGCCGGCGCATCAGCCGGCTTGGCGGGCGCGGGATCGGCCGGCGTGGTCGGCGCGGCAGGCTTGGCCTCACGCGGGGCCTGAACATCCTGACCGCGCGGGGCTTGGGCATCCTGACCGCGCGGGGCCTGAATCGTCGACGGGCTCGTACCACTCTGCGCGATCGCAGCCGAGTACGCGCCACCAACGAGTGAGACGCTGAGCAACGCGATTGCAAAAGCTTTCATGGTGGAACCTCCCTCAACCCAAACTGGCAGCAACCATGATGCCACCGACTGTCACGAGGAGCCTGCAATGAGCCCGTGGGAGGACTTACCAGCCCGCTTCAACGTGGCGTCGCACTTCGTGGATCGCCATCTGGCGGGTGGCGGGGCGGCCCCAGCCTTTCTCTACGAGGACCGCGTGTTGACATACACGGACGTGGCGGACCTGGCCAACCGGACCGGCAACGCGCTGCTCGAGTTGGGTGTGCGGCTGGAAGACCGGGTGCTCATGCTCTGCCTCGATGCGCCGGAGTTCGTGGGGACGTTCTGGGGGGCCATCAAGGTGGGCGCCGTGCCCATTCCGGTCAACACGTTCATGCGGGCCGCCGACTATCTGTATTTCCTGAACGATAGCCGTGCGAAGGTCGCCGTCGTCTCGGCGTCCTTGATAGCCGAGGTGGGTCCGGTCCTTGCGCAAGCGACGCACCTGCAGCACGTGCTCGTGGCCGGCGGGCCCGCCGGCGTCCATCTGTCGTGGGAGGACCGAGTGGCCAAGGCGTCGGGCCTCCTCAGCGCCGCCGACACATCGAAGGACGACGCCGCTTTCTGGCTCTACTCCTCGGGCTCCACGGGCTTTCCCAAGGGAGCCGTACACCTGCACCACGATATGGTCGTGTGTTACGAGACTTTCGCCAAACAGGTGCTGGGCATCCGGGCCGACGACCGGGTCTTCTCCGCCGCCAAGCTCTTCTTCGCATACGGGCTCGGCAACGCCGGCTACTTCCCGCTCGGCGCCGGCGCGCAGAGCGTGCTCTATCCTCATCGCCCCACGCCGGAGAGTGTCTTCGACGTCATCGCGCGGCGGCGCCCCACGCTCTATTTCGGCGTGCCCACCCTCTACGCCGGCATGCTCGCCATCAAGGATGCCGAGAAGCGCTGGGATCTCTCCTCGCTGCGCCTCTGCGTGTCGGCGGGGGAGGCGCTGCCCGAGGAGATCTACAAGCGCTGGCAGGATCGCTTCGGCGTGGAGATCATCGACGGCATCGGCACCACCGAGATCCTGCACATCTTTCTGTCCAATCGACCGGGGGCGGCGCGGCCGGGCTCCTCGGGGCTGCCCGTGCCGGGCTACGAGGCGATCATCGTGGACGACGACGGGCGTCCGGTGCCGAAGGGCGAGATCGGCAACCTGCGCGTGAAGGGCGATTCCACGATGGCGTTCTACTGGAACAAGCACGACAAGACGAAGGACACGCTCTTCGGGCACTGGATCCAGACGGGCGACAAGTACTACCAGGACGAGGACGGCTACTACTGGTACGCGGGCCGCGCCGACGACATGCTCAAGGTGGGGGGCATCTGGGTCTCGCCGGTGGAAGTGGAGGGGACGCTCATCAAGCATCCCGCCGTTCTCGAGGCGGCGGTGGTGGGACACGAGGACACCGATCGCCTCGTGAAGCCGAGGGCCTTCGTCGTCCTCAAGGACGCCGCCGCCGGTGAGGGCGCGCTCGCCGAGGAGCTGAAGGCCTTCGTGAAGGACAAGATCGCACCCTACAAGTATCCGCGCTGGATCGAGTTCGTCAGCGAGCTGCCGAAAACGGCGACGGGCAAGATCCAGCGGTTCAAGCTGCGGACCTGAGTCGCCGTGTTCGACTCCGCCCTCGAGACATTGCCGGCCGCCCGGCTGCGCGAGCATCAGTGGCGCCGCTTCACGGCGATGGCGCGCGAGCTGGACACGAATCCTTTCTATCGCGGCAAGTGGCGCGCGGCGGGTCTGCGTGACCCCGACGAACTGCGCGGCTGGGACGACTTCGCGCGCCTGCCCTTCACGCGCAAGACCGAGTTCGTCGAGGACCAGGCGGCCCACGGCCCCTTCGGCACGAACCTGACCTATGCGCCGGAGCGCTACGTGCGCGTGCACCAGACGTCCGGCACGAGCGGCACGCCACTGCGCTGGCTGGATACCCAGGCCTCGTGGGAATGGTGGTCGCGGTGCTGGGGCTTCGTGCTGGCCGCCGCCGGTGTCACGCCGGGCGATCGCGTGTACTTTCCGTTCTCGTTCGGCCTCTTCATCGGCTTCTGGGCGGGCTTCGAGGGCGCGCGCGCGCTCGGCGCGCTCGCGATTCCCGGCGGCGGCCAGGACGGCCTCACGCGGCTGGCGAGCATGGAGGCGCTGGGCGCCACCGTGCTCGTGTGCACGCCCTCCTACGCCCTGCATCTCATGGAGACCGCGCGTGAGCGCGGGATCGATCTCGCCAAGCTGCCCGTGCGCCTCACCGTGCACGCGGGCGAGCCCGGCGCCGGCATTCCCGCCGTGCGTGCGCGCATCGAGGCGGGCTGGGGCGCCCGCGCCTTCGATCATGCGGGCATGACGGAGATGGGCGCCTACGGCTACGAGTGCACGGCGCAGGCGGGGCTGCACGTCAACGAGTCGGAGTTCATCGCAGAGATCATCGATCCCGCCGGCGGCGCCGCCGCCACCGAGGGCGAGCTCGTGCTGACCAATCTGGGGCGAGTGGGCTCGCCCGTGGTCCGCTATCGCACCGGCGATCGCGTGCGGATGGCGGCCGACCCTTGCGCCTGCGGCCGCACCTTCCTGCGCCTCGAAGGTGGAATTCTCGGCCGCCTCGACGACATGCTCATCGTGCGCGGCGTCAACGTGTTTCCCGCCGCCATCGAGGGCATCGTGCGGCGCTTTCCGGCCGTCGACGAGTTCCAGATCGAAGTGTTCCGCGCCGGGGAGCTGGACGAGGCACGCGTGCTCATCGAGGTGGCGGGCTCCGCCACGAGCGCCCGCGACATCCAGGAGGCGCTGCGGGCGTCGCTCGGCATTCGCCTCGAGGTCTCGCTCGTGGCGCCTCGCACGCTCCCGCGCCACGAGCTCAAGGCCCGTCGCGTCGTGCGCCGCTGCTGATCGACCTCGACGCGCGCTCCGGTGTTACCGCGCCTTCAGCCGCGTGAGCACACGTACGATCGCGGCCGCCAGCTCCGTGGGGGCCACCGGCTTGAGCAAGTAGTCCGCGAACCCGGCGGCGCGGGCATTCCGCTCCTCATGGATCAGACCGAACCCCGTGACCGCGATGACTGGAATGTGCCGCCACAGTGGCGAGCTCTTCAAGTGCGCGATAAATTCATAGCCATCCATCGGGGGCATTGTCATATCGGTAATGATCACGTCGGGGAGCACGGTCGACAACATGAGAATGCCTTCCGGTGCGTTGGGCGCCACGTGGACCATGGCGCCCTCGTGTTCCAATCCGAGCTTCATGATGTCCCGTGCGTCGGCATTGTCGTCGACGACAAGCACGTAGAGATGGTCGAGGGACGGCATCCTAGCCTCCGCGGATGAGCACTCGGGCTGACATTGGCGCATCCTATCACTCAACCAGTCCACTATCGACGTGCCTTGCGAGGGAAACGGGTCATGACGGGCTCTGGTAGTGAAGGACGGGCATGACGACCGCCGGAGCTGATCTCATCCGAGGGATGGCGGCGGGCGATCGCGATGCCTTCGCGCGCTTCTACGATCGGTATGCGCCGCTCGTGTACCCGGTCATTCTCCGGATCGTTCGTGAGCGCGCGGATGCGGCCGACATCCTGCAAGACACGTTCTGGCAAGCGTGGCAGGGCGCGGCCGGCTACGATCCCGCGCGTGGCACTCCAGAGGCGTGGATGGTCATGCGCGCGCGCACGCGCGCGATTGACCGCGTGCGGTCGGTCCGTCGCAGAGAGGAGACGTTCGTGGCGCCGCTCGAGGAGTCGCAGGCGGCCGCGCCCGTCCCCGTGGGCGGCGATGCGGCGGAGCGCGCGGAGCACCGTGGCACCATCACGAGCGCGCTGGATCGGCTTCCGGACGCGCAGCGTGAGGTCATCGAGCTGGCGTATTACGCGGGGCTGACCCAGACCGAGATCGCGGAGCGGCTCAAGCAGCCGCTCGGCACCGTGAAGACCCGCATCCGCCTCGGTCTCGAGCGGCTGCGCGAGCTGATGACGCGGACGCCATGAGCCACGACGAGCTCGACACCCTCGCCGCCCTCTACGCCGTGGGCGCGCTCGACGGCGACCACCTCCCGCGTTTCCAGACCCACCTCGCCACCGGGTGCGAGCGTTGCGCCACCATGCTGCGCGATGCCGGCGATGTCCTCGCGCGTGCCGCGCCCGGCACCACACAGACGCCGGCGGTGCCGCCGCCGCAGGTGAAAGCCGAGTTGCTACGCCGGATCGATCAAGGGCGGCGCCCGGCGCACCCGTCCGCGCGGTCCGCATGGCTCCGGTGGGCGGCCGTGAGCGCGGTCGCCGTCGTCGCCGGGGCCGGGCTCACCGGCATGTATGTGGCGACTCGTTACGAGGCGCGGATAGGGCAGATGGTGCGCGAGACGATCACGCAGCGCGAGCGGCTCTACGACCTTCTGCGCGATCCCGCCACGCGCGCGATCGATTTGCGGGGGCTGAATCCTGCGCAGGCGTCGGGCCGGGTGATGTGGAACGAGGCGAAGGGCGGCCTGCTCTTCGTCTCAGGCCTGCCACCCGCGCCCGCCGGCAAGGCGTACGAACTTTGGGCGATCACCGGCGGCGCGCCGCGTCCCGCCGGCCTCTTCCAGGTCGACGCGCGCGGTCGCGCCACTCACCACGTGGACGCCACGGGCCGCGCGGTGGATGTGTTCGCCGTCACCCTTGAGCCCGAAGCCGGCGTGCCCGCGCCCACAGGGCCAATGGTCCTCGCCTCGAAGTAAACCCGGCCACACACTCGCCGGGCGCTCAAAATGCCCAGATCCTAGGCGGCTAGGCGGCGAGGCGTTCCCGACTGAGGCGTGGCCCTACCACGCCGCAGGGAGGGAACACCGAGCCAACGACGGAGATGGGCATTTTTCAGCGCCCGGCGGCGCGCGCTGTGTGCAGCACAGCAATCACGGTCATCGCGTCGCGAATCTCGGAGCGCTCCACCATCCGCACCACGTCGTCGAAGTCGAAGGCGCGCACCTCGATGAACTCCGTGGGATCGCCGTGGCGGACATCGGCGCGCAGGCCGTCGGCGCGATAGAGATGGCAGGTCTCGTCCACGATGCTCTTGGAGGAGATGAACGAGCACAGCGGCGTGAGGCGGCCCGCCGCGTAGCCCGCCTCCTCGCTCAGCTCGCGCTGGGCGGCGGCCTCGTGCGTCTCGCCCTCGCGCACGCCGCCCGTCGGCATCTCCCAGTAGAACTCACGCGCCACGTACCGATACTGGCCCACGAGCACCACCGTGCGCTCGTCGAGAAAGGGGAGCACACCCACCGCGGGCTTGCACTCGACGACGCCGTAGATGGTGGTGCGGCCGTCGGGCATCTGCGCCACGTCCTCGCGCAGGCGCATCCAGGGATTGCTGTACACGGGGCGAGAGGTGATCGTGCGCCACGGCGTGCGCGCGCCCGAGCTGGGCGGATCGGACATGGCGACAGTGTATACTCCAGCACCAAGTCCACTCCGGGCTCGGAGTTTTCGCCATGACCCTCCCAAAACCCGTCGCGCAGCTGTGGGACGATCTTCAGGCGGTCCGCGCAGAGATCCTGGCCGAGGTGCGCGCGCTCTCGCAGCGGCAGTCGGACTGGAAACCCGGCGATCGAGAGTGGTCGGTGGGTGAAGTGATTCACCATCTGACGGTAGCGGAAGTGAACACGGGCAAGCTCACCACGAAGCTGGCGAGGGAAGCGCAGGCGGCGGGTGCGCCCGCGCGCTTTCCTGCCGACCTCACCGCCTTTTCGCCGGTGCCGCGCGGCGCCGCCGGGCGCGCGGAGGCGCCGCCCATCGTGTGGCCGGACCACGGCAAGCCGGTGGGCGACCTGCTCGACGCCATCACGGCCACGCGCGAGCGCAGCCGGCAGTCGATCGACAAGCTCGCCGCCTGCGATCCCCGCACGCTCACGTTCACCCACGCGCGCCTCGGCAGCCTCGACCTTGCGCAGTGGTGGCTACTCACGGCCGAGCACGACCGCGACCACCTCGCCCAGATCCGCAGCATCAAGACGGCGCCGGGGTTTCCGCCATCGTGAAGGTGGTCCTGCGCAACCCGCGACGGGAGGTGGAAGTCGCGGGCAACCGGCGCGTCAAGGACGTCCTGCGCGAGCTGGACATCATTCCCGAGACGGTGCTCGTCATCCGCGGTGACGATCTCATCACCACCGACCAGATGGTCCGCGACGACGACGTCATCGAGCTGCGCCCCGTGATGTCGGGGGGCGCGCGATGAAGTGCCGCAAGTGCGGCGACTCCGCCATGATCGAGCTGCGGCGGCACAACACCGCCTTCTGCGCGCCCGACTTCCAGGAGTTCTTCCGCAACCAGGTGCGGGAAGCCATTCGCAAGCATCATATGTTTTCGCGCGAGGAACGCGTGCTGGTGGCGGTGTCCGGGGGCAAGGACTCGCTCGCGCTCTGGGACGTGCTCATCGACGACGGGTACGACACCGCGGGTCTGTACCTCGACCTGGGCATCTTCGACTATTCGGTAGAGTCGAAAGCCAAGTGCGAGGCCTTCGCGGCGCGGCGCGGCGTGCCGCTCATCGTGTCCGCCGTCGCCGACGAGGTGGGCGCGCCCGTGCCCGTCATCAAGCAGGTGACGCGGCGGCCGCCGTGCTCCGGGTGCGGTCTCTCCAAGCGCTACCTGATGAACCGCGTCGCCCTCGATCACGCAATCCCCGTGGTGGCCACGGGGCACAACCTCGACGACGAGGCGGCCACGCTCTTCGGCTCCGTGATGCACTGGCGCATGGAGGCGCTGCCCCGCCAGTCGCCGGCGCTCCCTGCCCGTCACGCCAAGCTCGTGAGGCGAGTGAAGCCGTTGTACCGATTGTCGGAGCAGGAGACGGCGGCGTACGCCTTCGTGCGGAAGATCGACTACATCGTGGAGGAGTGTCCGTTCGCCAAGGGCGCCACCTCCATCGCGCACAAAGAGGTGCTGAATCGGATGGAGGCGCAGTCGCCGGGCGCCAAGCACAATTTCCTCTTCGGCTT
>JBKKCN010000575.1:0-21028 GCA_046712525.1 Candidatus Rokuibacteriota bacterium | reverse complement strand
GCCAACGGGCTGGTGATTCGCGCCCTCAAGCAGACGCGGACGCTGGAGGTCTTCGATTTCTGTGCCGGATAGCAATGTGATTACCGTAGAGGAGGCCCGCGTGGAGGCCAGCCCGCTTGTAGCCGCGGCGCCGCCGGAGCCGCGAGGCATCGTCATCTCCCAAGGGCATCGCGTGCGCCTGCGCACGCTCACCATGCCCGACCTGGATCTGCTCACGGAGTGGGTGGAGGATCCGTTCATCGAGCGGATGGTCGGGAGCGAATTATTGCAGTCGTACAAGCATGTGTACGACAAGTCGCCCGACTTCTTCGGCGCCGTCCTCAACGACCCCACGCAGGTGGTGCTGGTGATCGAGGCCAACCAGGGGTGGGACAAGCCGGTTGGCATCGTCCGCCTCTACAACATCCACCTCATGGAGGGGTACGCCTTCCTAGAGACGATCATCACCGACCACCGGGCGCTCCGGCGCGGATTCGGCATTGAAGCCTCCCAGTTGATTATCTACTATGGAGTGGATGTACTCGGACTCCGCCGCTTCGAGGCGAAGGCGTACGAGTACAACACCCTCAGCATCAACTCGTTGAGGAAGAACGGGTTCGTGCAGGAAGGCATGCTCCGGGAGGCGGGCTGGGATGGAGAGCGCTATTGCAACGTGCTGGTCTTCGGCATCCTCAGGGACGAGATCGAAGAACAGCGCCGGAAGCATAAGCTTGATTGAGCCCACATAGCCTTCTTCCGCTCGTCGCGTTCGTCCTCAACCTCTCCCTCGCCGGGCTGTCCCTCCTCCGTAATCCGGGCAGCCGTCTCAACCGTGTCTTCGCCTATTTCGCAGGCGCCATGGCCGTATGGAACGTGGGCGTCTTCATGCTCCGCACGAGCACCGACGCCGCTTCCGCGATGCTGGCGGAAGTCATCATCCATGTCGGCGTCATCGCGATCCCCGCCTTCTATTACCACTTCCTGCTCATCTTCCTTGACGCCACCACGCGCCATCGCCCTTCGCTCGTGGCCGCCTACGCACTCGCCTTCGTGTACTCGCTCATCAACCTGAGCGGCACGCCGCTGTTCATGAAGGGCGTGAAAATGACGTACTGGGGCTGGGCGCCCGACACCGGCCCCCTCTACCTGCCGTATCTCGTCGCCCTCAACATCATCATGATCTACGGCCTCACGCTCCTGTCGCGCGCGCACAAGGGTCTGGACTCCAGCTTCCGCCGCAACCGCGGCACGCTCATCCTGCTCGGCACCCTCGTGAGTCTGGCGGGCGGCTTCATCGACTTCTCGCGCTTCCTCGTGGCCCGCTTCATTCCCATGGCGGACCAGATGTACCCCATCGGCATTCCCGCCAACATGGTGTTCGCGCTCATGCTGGGGACGTCGATCGTGCGCTACCGGCTCTTCGCGGTCGACCTCGCCATGAAGAAGCTCGCTGTGTACGGCGTGGTGGGCACCGCCCTCACGGTGGTCCTCTTCGGGGTGACGCGAGCCATCGAGTCGTACTTCAGTCTCGCCGACATCGATACCCTCTGGATCGTGGTCCCCCTCGGGCTCCTGGTCACCCTCCTCATCGGGCCCTGGGGACAGACGCTCGAGGACCGCATCGAGCGGCTCATGTTCAGCAAGCGCCGGGGCTGCTACGAGACGCTGCTGGAGCTGAGCAAGCGCATGAGCGCCATCCTCAACTTCAACGAGCTGGTGGACACCCTCATCCACGGCCTCGTGCGCGGCATCCCCGTCACCCACACCGCGCTCATGATCTACGACGTGAACACCAACACCTTCTCGAACTACCGCGAGGAGACGACGGTGGACGAGGGGGTGGGCGTGCTCACCATCCGCGGGGACAGCCCCATCGTGCAGTGGCTGAGCGAGGAGGGGCTGCTCGTCAAGGAAGAGGCGAAGCTCAACCCGCGCATCGCGCGCTATTTCGAGACGGCCGAGGGCGAGCTCGACGTCATCAAGGCCGCGCTCATCGCGCCTCTCATCATCGACAAGAAGCTCAATGGCATCCTGCTCCTCGGTGAGAAGCTCTCCGGCGAGATCTTCGACGAGCAGGAGCTGGAAGTGCTCAGCCTGCTCGCCAACCAGGCCGCGATTTCCCTCGAGAATGCGCGGCTGTACGAAGGGCTCTCGACCTCGAACGTCCGCCTCATGGAAGCAAGCCGGCTCAAGTCGCAGTTCCTCGCCTCCATGTCGCACGAGCTCCGCACGCCGCTGAACTCCATCATCGGCTTCTCCAAGGTGCTCCTGAACCGGCTGGACGGCGACCTCACGGAGCGCCAGGAGGCGTACGTCAAGTCCGTGCACAACTCCAGCCGCCACCTGCTCGAGCTCATCAACGGCATCCTCGACTTCTCACGCATCGAGGCGGGCAAGTTCGAGATGAAGCCGGAGAAGCTCGCCCTGCACGACCTCGTGGAGGAGTGCATCGAGTCCTCGCTGCCCCTCGTGCGCGACAAGCGGCTGAAGGTGGACCACGACATGCCGGTGGATCTGCCGGAGATTTACGCGGACCGCACGCGCATCAAGCAGGTGCTCCTGAACCTGCTCTCCAACGCCATCAAGTTCACCTCCGCCGGGCGCGTGCTCGTGCAGGTGCGCCTGGACGCGGAGGCCGTCCACGTGTCCGTCGCGGATACCGGGATCGGCATCTCGATGTCGGATCTGCAGCGGCTCTTCGAGCCCTTCCAGCGCCTGGACAACCCGCTCGCGCAGCAGGCGGACGGCACCGGCCTGGGCTTGGCCATCAGCAAGAAGTTCGTCGAGCTGCACCACGGACGGATCTGGGCGGAGAGTCGCGAGAACCAGGGATCGACGTTCTACTTCACGCTGCCGCTGGCTTCAGCGGTCGCCACCCCATAAGAGGACCCATGCCGGTATCCACAGTGCGCCGCGAAGGCAGTCGCGCAAAGATTCTCCACGTCGAGGACAATCCGGAGAATCGGATGCTCGTGCGCGCGATTCTGGAAGCGGAAGGCTACACGATCATCGACGCCGCGGACGGCCTCTCCGGCATCGAGGCGGCCATCCGGGAGGAGCCTGCGCTCATCCTGCTCGACGTCAACCTTCCCGCGGTGGACGGCTACGAAGTGGTCGCGATCATCAAGTCCTTCCCCGCCTTCGCCAATACACCCGTCATCGCGGTCACCGCCTACGCGATGGAAGGCGACCGGCAGCGCACCCTCGTGGCCGGCTGCGACGGCTACATCCAGAAGCCGATCGACGTGGACACCTTCCCGCGCCAGGTGGCGGAGTTCATGTCGGGCAAGCGCGAGCACGTGGAGGCGCGCGAGGAGGGCGTGTACCTGCGCGAGCTGAACCAGCGTCTCGTGTACCGGCTCGTCAACCAGGTGGAAGAGCTCAAGCGCCTCAACTCGCACTTCGTGCGCCGCGCCGCCCAGCTCGCCGATCTGCACCGCGCCGTGCAGGACATCACCTCCGAGGCGGGCGTGAAGGGCATGCTCGAGCAGCTGCTGCCGGGACTGTCGCGCGCGCTCGGCACCCTGAGCCTCACCGTCGACATCCCCGACAGCGACGTGCGCGTGAACGCCGAGGGTGAGGACAACCAGCCGCGCACGCGCAGCGTGCTGTCGGGAACGGGCGTGACGCCCGCCGACGACTGGCAGGAAGTGGACTGGACGCTGCCTCTCGCCGTGCGCGGCCACGCGCTGGGCTCCATGGTGGCGCGCCACGTGCTGCCGCCGGGCGCCAAGGCGGACGAAGAACAGCTCCTCAACATCGTGGCCAACCAGGTGGCCATCGCCGTGGAGAACTCGCGTCTCTACGAAGGCGTGGTGCGGCGCGCGGCCGAGCAGGCCAGTCTCGTGGAGGCGGGCTACCTGCTCGCAAGCAGCCTGCAGCTGAACGAGGTGCTGCAGCGCTTCACCGAGCTCATCCGCACGCGTCTCGGTGTCGACGTCGTGCGCATCTGGCTGCGGGAGGCGCCCCACGAGTACCGCCTCTCCGCGCAGGCGGGGCTCGCGGGAAAGCCCACCTTCAAGCGCATCCGCTTCGAGCCCGGCGAAGGGGCGGTGGGCTGGGTCATGGAGCACCTCACCCCGCTCGTCATGCCCGACCTTCAGGTCGATCCCCGCTTCCGCGAGCGGGAGTGGGCACGCGCGGAGGGCCTGCTCTCCTGCGTGGGGGTACCGCTCATGCTCGGCGATACGCCCCTCGGCGTCCTGATGTCCTGGAGCCGCGAGCGGCGCGAGTTCAATGCCGACGAGATCAAGCTCACGGAGGCGCTCGCCACCTCCGCCGCCGTCGCCATCCGCAATGCGCGGCTGTACGAGGAGACGCAGCTCCGGCTGCGCCACACGGAAACGCTGGTGGCGGTGAGCCAGGCGGTGGGCTCCACCCTGGACATCTCCGAGGTACTGCGGCGCGCGACACGGGAGATCGTGCGGGCCCTCGGAGCCGACCTGGGCGCGGCGTGGATGGCCACGCCGACGCGCGAGGGCTTTGCCCCCGTCGTGGGCTACCACATCCCCAAGGAGATCCTGGGCGCCTTCAACGGCACCAGCCTTCCCGTGAACGACCCCTTCGTGCTCGCCATGAAGCAGGACCAGCGCCCCGTGTACGCGGTCGACAGCGCGGGGGACCCTCGCTTCACGAATCAGCTCACGGCGGGCCTCGCCCACCGCTCGGTGCTCGCGCAGCCGATCTTCTGGCAGGGGCAGCTCATCGGCGCCTTCAGCATCGTGTGGCTGCACGACACGCACGCGTTCACGCCCGAAGAGCTGCGACTGGCGGAGGGCATCGCCTACCAGGGGGCCGTCGCCATCGAGAACTCGCGGCTCTACGAGGGCGTCAAGCAGCAGATGGCCGAGCTCAAGCAGACGCAATCGCAGCTCGTGCAGTCCACCAAGCTCGCCGCCATCGGCGAGCTGGCTGCCAACGTCGCGCACGAGATCAACAACCCGCTCACCACCGTGCTCGGCTTCGCCTCCTTCATCGCCGAACGCCTGAAGGAGGGCGATCCCATGAAGGAGGAAATGGGCCTCATTCAGGAAGAGGCCTCGCGTGCGCGCGACATCGTGCGCGACCTGCTGCAGTTCAGCCGGCAGCGCGACTTCATGCCGGAGGCGGCCGACATCAACGTCGTCCTCGAGCAGGTGGTGACCATGGTGCGCCGGCAGGGCGCCCTCAAAGAAGTGATCGTGAAGGAGGCGTACACCTCCGGCCTGCCGATGGTGGAGATGGACGTGCCGCGCATCAAGCAGGTCTTCCTCAACATCATCAACAACGCCGTGTACGTGATGCCGAAGGGCGGCACCCTCACCATCCGCAGCGCCGCCGTCACCGACGGGGTGCAGGTCGCCTTCGAGGACACCGGCCCCGGTATCTTGCCCGAGCACCTCGACCGGATCTTCGATCCCTTCTTCACGACAAAGCCGGAAGTGAGCGGCACCGGTCTGGGCCTCTCCGTCAGCCTCGGCATCGTCCAAAGTCACGCCGGCCGCATCGACGTGGAGACGGAGCTCGGCAAGGGCTCCACCTTCATCGTGCGCCTGCCCCTCACCCCCGAGGTGGAAGCCCAGGCCTGAATGGATCTGATCGACGGGGGGCGCCTCGACGGCCCCCATGTCGATCACGCGGGCGCTGCGAGGTTCCCATGTTAATAATCACCCTATGTCCGAGCAGCCGTTGCGAGGTCAGAAGGCGCTGGTCACCGGCGCCAGCTCCGGGATAGGGGAAGCCATCGCACGCGGGCTGGCGGCGGCGGGAGCGTCGGTCGTCGTCAACTATCACAGTGATCCCGACGCGGGCGCGCGCGTGGTGGCCGACATCGAGCGCGGGGGGGGAGCGGCGATGGCGGTGCGCGCGGATGTCTCGCGCGAGGACGACGTGTCCACGATGTTCGAGACGATGCTCTCCGCGTGGTCCGCCATCGACATCCTCGTCAGCAACGCGGGGCTCCAGCGCGACGCTCCTGCCACCGAGATGACGCTTGCGCAGTGGAACACGGTGCTCGCCGTCAACCTGACGGGCATGTTCCTGTGCGCGCGCGCCGCGAGCCGGGCCATGATCCGCCAGGGCGTGCGCGCCGCCGTGTCCCGCGCGGCGGGCAAGATCCTGTGCGTATCGTCGGTGCACGAGGTCATTCCGTGGGCCGGGCACGTCAACTACGCGGCCTCCAAGGGCGGCCTGAAGCTGCTCATGCAATCGCTGGCACAGGAGCTGGCGCCGCACCGCATTCGCGTCAACTCCGTGGCGCCGGGCGCCATCCAGACCGCCATCAACCGCAGCGCGTGGGACACCGACGCCGCCCGTGCCTCCCTGCTCCGTCTCATCCCCTACGGGCGCATCGGCGTGCCCGACGACATCGCGCGCGCCGCCGTGTGGCTGGTGTCCGACGATTCGGACTACGTCCACGGGCAAACCCTCTTCGTGGACGGCGGCATGACGCTCTATCCCGAGTTCGCCCACGGCGGCTAGCCTGCCCGACCATCGAGGAGCCGACCGTGGCGGTATCGAAGCCCGTCCCGCGCTCCCCGGAACGGGGATCGAGGAGCGCCACGGCTTCGCCGGGGCGCTACCGAGCGTCGGGGGGCTTGGGGGGCCCGTCGAGGCCCCCCATGTAATGGGCCGCGAGGTGTGCGGCCGCCTCGCCGTCGCGGAATCACGCGAGTGGCTGTGCACCAACAGCATCGGGGGCTTCGCCTCCGGCACCGTGAGCGGCGTGCTCACGCGCCGGTACCACGGCCTTCTCGTCGCGGCCCTGCACCCGCCGCTGGGGCGGACCGTGATGGCCACCAAGATGGACGAGGTGCTCGAGTATGCGGGCGATCACTACGCGCTAGGCAGCAACCGGTGGGCGGACTCCACCGTGGCGCCGCACGGGTACCGGCACCTCGAGCGCTTCCGGCTCGACGGCACCAGCCCCGTGTGGACCTACGCCGTGGGCGATGCGCTTCTGGAAAAGCGTGTGTGGATGGAGCCGGGCGCCAACACCACGTACGTGGCCTACACGCTCACGCGCGCCGCTGCCCCGCTGGTACTTCACGTGAACGCCTTCGTGAACTACCGCGACTACCACTCGACGTCGCGCGGCGACGGCTGGCACATGGACGTGGCCGCCGTCCCCGGCGGCGTACGCGTGCGCGCCTTCGACGGCGCCCGTCCGCTGCTGATGGTGGCGGACACCACGGCCGGCACCCCTGCCACGCAGCCGGAGCACACGTGGTATCGCGCCTACGGCCTGTCCCGCGAGCGGGAGCGCGGACTCGACTGGCAGGACGACCATCTGCACGCCATGACCACGCACGCGACGCTGCGGGCGGGTGAGACGCTGACGCTCGTCGTCTCCGCGGACACGGCGGCGCCACCGGCCGTGAAGGCGTGGCAGCGCCGCCGCGACCACGAGGCGAGCGTGCTCGAGCGCTGGCGCGCAGGCGCCGCTGCGCCCGCGTGGATCGACCACCTCGCCCTCGCCGCCGACCAGTTCGTCGTGTGCCGCCTGCACGCCGATGATCCCGACGGCATGACCGTCATCGCGGGCTACCCATGGTTCGGCGACTGGGGGCGCGACACGATGATCGCGCTGCCCGGCCTCACGCTGACCACAGGGAGGACGGAGGTGGCGGCGCGCATTCTTCGCACGTTCGCGCGCCACGTCGACCGTGGCATGCTGCCCAACCGCTTCCCCGACGCGCTGGCGGCGCCCGAGTACAACACGGTCGATGCCACCCTCTGGTACTTCGAGGCGATCCGTGCCTACACGGATGCCACGGGCGACAAGGCGCTCGTGAGCGATCTGTTTCCGACGCTGGAATCCATCGTGCGCGCGCACGTGGACGGCACGCGCCACGGCATCGGCGTCGATCCCGCCGACGGCCTCTTGCGCGCGGGCGAGGCGGGCACGCAGCTCACGTGGATGGATGCCCGCGTGGACGACCGGGAGGTCACTCCGCGCACGGGCAAGCCGGTGGAGATCAACGCGCTCTGGTACAACGCCATGCGCGCCATGACGGAGTTCGCGCGCCGCCTCGGACGCCCGGAGGAGCCGTGGGCGTCCCTGGCCGCACGGGCCGCCGCCGGCTTCGTCCGCTTCTGGAACGAGGACGCCGGCTACTGCTACGACGTCATCGACGGCCCCTACGGCGACGACCCCACGCTACGCCCCAATCAGATCCTCGCCGTGTCGCTCGCCGAGAGCCCACTCTCACCGGTGCATCAACGGCGCGTGGTGGAAGCCTGCGCGCGCCACCTCCTCACCTCGTACGGCCTGCGCTCGTTGTCACCCAGCGATCCCGCCTACCACGGCCATTACGCCGGCGACGCCCGCACCCGTGATGGCGCATACCACCAGGGAACGGTGTGGTCGTGGCTCCTGGGACCCTTCGCACTCGCCCACCACCGCGTCTTCGGCGACAAGGACGCCGCGCTTGCCTTCCTCGACCCCCTCCGCCATCACCTCGACGACTACGGGATCGGCTCCATCGCGGAGATCTTCGACGGCGACCCCCCCCACGCACCCAACGGCTGCATCGCGCAGGCGTGGGGCGTGGCCGAAACCCTCCGTGCGTGGCGCATGATCTCCGGGCGCTGAACTCCTCGCGCGCGCGGGGGTGAACCCATCTGGGAGCCTGGCGTGCGCGCGCGCAATAACGAGGCGCGTCCCGGGTTCCCCGGGACGCGTCCGAGCGTCGGGGGGTCTTAGGGGGCCCTTCGAGGCCCCCTAATCAACTAACCGAGCTCGGCCGCGACTTTGGCGGCGCCGAGCAGAGGAGCGCGGGGCTCGATCACGACGTGGACGGGGAGGGACCGCATGAGCGGGGCGAGGCGGCCCTTGTCGCGGAAGGCTTCGATGAAGGTGGAGTCGGTGAGCTTGGCGAGAATCTTGGGCGCGATGCCGCCCGTGATGACGACGCCGCCCACGGCGAGCGCTTTGAGCGCGAGGTTTCCCGCTTCCGCGCCGTAGACGGAAGCGAACACGTCGAGCGCCTTCACGCACAGCGGATCGGCGCCGGCGAGCGCGAGCTCGGTGATGGTGGCGCTGGGGTCGCCGTCGAGCAGGCGCGCGGCGACCGTCTTCGACTGCGGCGCCACCGCGGCCTCGCGCAGAAACCGATAGATGTTGTACAGGCCGGGGCCGGAGAGCACACGCTCGTAACTGACGCGGCCGAACTCGCGTCGCAGGAATCGAAGCAGGTCTTCCTCGAGGTCGCCCCGGGGCGCGAAGTCCGCGTGCCCCCCTTCGCTGGCGATCACGGTGCGCCGCACGCCGTCGGTGACGATGATCGCTTCCCCGAGGCCCGTGCCCGCCGCGATGACGGCGATGTTGCCACGCCTGGGCACGCCCGACTGCAGGCAGCGCAGCTGCTCTTCGCCGAGCATGAGCACGCCGTGCGCAGCCGCCTCGAGGTCGTTGAGCAGCCGCGCCCGCGCCGCGCGCACCGTGTAGGCGAGCATGCGCTCGTCCACCTGCCACGCGAGATTCGTGGCCACACAGCGGCCGTCCACCACGGGCCCCGCGATACCAATGCAGAGGGCGGCGATCTCGCCGCGGGGCCCGGCGCCGAGGAAATGGTCGATGGCGGCCTCGAGGCTATCGAAGTCCCGGCTGGCGAGGGTGGCCTCACGCGTGAGCGTGAGGCCGCCGCCCTGACGCGCGAAGAGGCCGAGCGCCGTCTTCGTTCCGCCGACGTCGCCGGCCAGGATCACGCTACTTCACGGTCCCCGCGTAGATGCCGATGACGGTGGCGAGGAACTTCAGCGCGTCGGGCTTCTTCCGCTGGAACGAGTTACGTCCGATGATGGAGCCGAAGCCCCCGCCGTCGCGGATGGCGCGCGCCTCGTCGTAGACCGCCTCGTCCTTGTTGGCAGCCCCGCCCGAGAAGATCACGATGCGCCGCCCAGCGAAGGCGGCCTGCACGACGTGCCGCACACGCTCCGCGAGCGTGCCGATGGGCACCGCCTCCTTTTCGTAGACCTTTTTCGCCGCCTCCTGCTCGAGGTGCGCGGCGGGCAGCTTCACCTTGATGATGTGGGCCCCGAGCTGCGCGGCGATGTGGGCGGCGTAGGCGGTCACATCGATCCCCGTCTCGCCTGCCTTGCTGAGGCTCGAGCCACGGGGATAGGACCACACCACCACCGCGAGTCCGTTCTGCTTGGCTTCCTCCGCAATGGCCCGGATGCGCCCGTACATCTCGAGCCGATGGGCGGAGCCCGGATAGATGGTGAAGCCCACCCCCACGCAGCCGAGGCGCAGGGCCTCCCGCACGGAACCGGTCATGGCCTGGTCGGGGTCGGGCTCGTCCATCAGCACGTCGTGGTTGTTCATTTTCAGGATGAGCGGGATGCGGCCCGCGAACTCGCGCGCGCCCGCCTCCAGGAAGCCGAGAGGGGCCGCGTACGCGTTGCAGCCCGCCTCGATGGCGAGCTCGAAGTGGTAGCGCGGGTCGTAGCCGGCGGGATTCGGCGCGAAGCTGCGCGCGGGGCCGTGCTCCATGCCCTGGTCCACAGGCAGGATCACGAGCTTGCCGGTGCCCGCGAGCGTCCCCGAGTTCAGCAGGCGCGAGACATTCGTCAGCGTGCCGGGGTTGTCGCTTCCATACCAGCTCAGGATCTCCCTCACGCGATCAGTCATGCTCGTGGCCTCCTCAACGGCGTTGGTCGTAGAGCTCTGCTGCGAGCGCGGCGTCCCCGAGGCCGCCGATGAACGACGGCACCCGTCACGCCGTGAGCCTACGGGGGGGCAAGCGCGGCGTCAACCGTCACCGTCCCGCGCCGTCAGCGTACGCTGGTGCCTGAGTCCCACTTCGAATATTTCGCTCGCTTCGGCCGTCCGCCGCCTCAGCTCGCGGCGTCCCGGTTCTTCTGCTTCGCTCGGCTCGGCCGGCCCGCACTTTTGCTCGCCGCGTCCCGATGGTCGTCTTTCTCTCGCCTCCGGCCGGGGGCGGTCTCAGCGCGCGCCGACGCGTCCGCGCGTCCGCCCGTTTGCGCGATGAGCTTGGCGACGAGGCCGGTCCAGCCCGTCTGGTGGCTGGCGCCGAGACCGGCGCCGTCGTCGCCGTTGAAGTACTCGTGGAAGAGGATGAGGTCACGCCAGTGCGGATCATCCTGGAACTTCCGCGTGCTGCCGTACGCGGGCCGGGCGCCGTCGGCGTCGCGCAGGAAGATTCGCGTGAGCCGATGCGACACCTCGGCGGCCACGTCCCACAGGTTCAGGAGACGGTCGGAGCCGGTCGGGCACGCGACCTTGAGGTCGTCGCCGTAGAAGTAGTGGAACTTCTGCAGGGACTCGATGAGCAGGTAGTTGACGGGAAACCACACGGGCCCGCGCCAGTTGGAGTTGCCGCCGAAGAAGCCCCGGCACGATTCCGCCGGCTCGTAGTCCACGCGGTGCTCCACGCCGTCCACGGTCATGATGTAGGGATGATCGCGGTGATAGCGCGACAGCGCGCGCACGCCGTACGGCGACAGGAACTCGCCCTCGTCGAGCATGTAGCGCAGCACGCGCGTGAGCTGGTCCCGGTTGACGATCGACAGCAGGCGGCGATGCCCGCCTCCCAGCGCGGCCACCACGTCGAGATGCTCGCGAAACTCGGGGCGGTTGTCGATGAACCACTGCAGGCGGCGCTTGAAGCCGGGCAGCTTGTCGATGGTCTCGGGCTCCAGCGTCACGATTGCGAAGAGCGGAATGAGGCCCACCATGGAGCGGATCTTCATCTGGCGGACGTCCGTGGCCGTGTGCAGGACGTCGTAGAAGAAACCGTCCTCCTCGTTCCACAGCGTGAGGCCCTCACCACCGAGGTCGTTCATGGCCTTCACGATGTAGACGAAGTGCTCGAAGAACTTGGAGGCGACGTCCTCGTAGGCGGCGTCGTCCTGCGCCAGCTCGAGGGCGATCTGCAGCATGTTCAGGGAGTACATCGCCATCCAGCTCGTGCCGTCGGACTGCTCGATGCGGCCTCCGGTGGGCAGGGGCCCGGAACGGTCGAAGACGCCGATGTTGTCGAGGCCGAGGAAGCCGCCCTCGAACACGTTCTTGCCCTCTGTGTCCTTGCGGTTCACCCACCAGGTGAAATTCAGCATCAGCTTGTGGAAGGCCTTCTCGAGGAACTGGCGGTCCGCCTCCCCGCGCACTCGCTTGTCGATCTTGTACACGCGCCACACCGCCCACGCGTGCACGGGAGGATTGACGTCGCCGAAGGCCCACTCGTAGGCGGGGATCTGGCCGTTGGGGTGCATGTACCACTCGCGCAGGAGGAGGATGAGCTGCGACTTGGCGAAATCGGGATCCACGAAGGCGAGCGGGATGCAGTGGAAGGCAAGATCCCACGCCGCGTACCACGGGTACTCCCACTTGTCGGGCATGGAGATGATGTCTTCGTTGTACAGATGTCCCCAGCGGCTGTTGCGCCCGCGCAGCCGCTCGCGCGGCGGCGGCGGGTGCGCGGGATCGCCGGTGAGCCAGCGGCGGACGTCGATGTGGTAGAACTGCTTGCTCCAGAGCAGACCCGCCACCGCCTGGCGCATCACCCGGAACTCATCGTCAGAGCACACGGGCGGCGCCAGCGTCGCGTAGAAGTCGTCCGCCTCGCGCTTGCGTGTCGTCATCATCGCGTGAAACGCCTTGCCGAACGACGCGCCCGTCACCACCGCGTCGGACAGGCGCAGGCAGACGGTGGCGCTCTCACCCGCCCCCAGGGTGAGGACGTAGCGCGCGGCCGCTTTCGTGCCCACCGCCGCCGGATTCACCGCATCCGCGCGCCCCTGCACCACGTAATCGTTGATGGAGTCCTTCACGAAGGCAGTGGCGCCGCGCACGCCGAAGAGGCGCTGGGTGTTGGTCTCGTTCTCGGTGAAGAGCAGCTCGGGCGCGCCTTCCGCGGCCAGCCACCGGCGCCCGAGGGAAAGATGCTCGCACTCGATGATCCGGTACCCGGCGTGGAGGTCACCCGCGCGCAGCCTCGGCCGCGGCGCGTCGCGCTCCCAGGACCATGTGTTGCGGAACCACAGCGTGGGCAGGAGATGAAGGGTGGCGGGCTCCGGCCCACGGTTCACCGCCTCGAGGCGGATGAGGATGTCGTCGGTGGACGCCTTGGCGTACTCCACCGACACGTCGAAATACCGGTTGTCGTCGAAGATCCCGGTGTCGAGCAGCTCGTACTCCGGCTCGTGCCGGGTCCGCCGGCGGCTCTCGTGCACGAGGCGCTCGTACGGGAAGGGCGCCTGCGGATACTTGTAGAGATACTTCATGTACGAGTGCGTGGGCGTGGAGTCGAGGTAAAAGTAGTACTCCTTGACGTCCTCGCCGTGGTTGCCCTCGTTGCCGGTGAGCCCGAACAGCCGCTCTTTCAGGATGGCGTCGGCGCCGTTCCACAGCGCGAGGGCGAAACAGAGCCGCTGGTGGTTGTCCGAGATGCCGCCGATACCGTCCTCGCCCCAGCGATACGCGCGCGAGCGCGCGTGGTCGTGGGGCAGATACTCCCACGCGGTACCGTGGGCGCTGTAGTCCTCGCGCACGGTGCCCCATTGCCGCTCGGACAGGTACGGCCCCCACCGGCGCCAGTGGCGAGTACGCTGAGCGGCTTCCGCGAGCCGTCGCGCTTCTTCTGTCATGCGACCGGGAGCCGCTTCGTCATGCCGCTGAGTCTGCGATGGCAGCCCGTCGGCGTCAATCGGCTTCGCGCTTGACTCGCGGGGACCGTTGCCAAATAGTAGGGACCAAGCCGGGCAGTGACGGGCGATCGGAGGCCGGTTGCTTCATTACGCGTTATCCCGCGTCATCTGGCTCGCACCCACGCTGCTTGCGATGGCGCTCGTGACCTTCCTGGTGATGCATGCCACCCCGGGAAGTCCCCTCGATCCCGTCGCCGAAGGCGCCAATCCGCTGTCGCCGGAGGCGCAGAAGAACCTCGCCGCTCACTACGGGCTCGACCGGCCGCTGCCGCACCAGTTCGTCATCTTCGTCGCCAATGCCGTGCGCGGCGACTTCGGCAACTCCTTCGTGTACAAGACGCGCTCCGTGCGCGAGATCCTCGCCCAGGCCTTCCCCGTCTCCCTCTTCCTCGGCGTCATGGCCCTTGCCATCGCGATCACGGGCGGCATCGCGCTCGGCGTGCTCGCCGCCGTCTACCAGAACCGCGGCTGGGACTATCTCTCGGTGGGGCTCGCCACCTTCGGGGTGGCGGTACCGAACTTCGTGCTCGCCGTCTTTCTCATCGTGCTCTTCTCGCTGATGGTGCCCCTCTTTCCCACGGGCGGGTGGGACTCGCCGCGCCACTGGGTCTTGCCGACCATCACGCTGGCCCTGGCGCCGCTCGGCATCGTGGCGCGCTTCACCCGCGCCAGCATGCTGGAGGTCATCCGTGCCGATTACACCCTGACTGCCCGTGCCAAGGGCCTCGGCGAGGTGCCCGTCATCCTCAAGCACGCCCTCAAGAACGCGTTCATCCCGGTGGTGACGCTGCTGGGGCCGATGGCGGCGGCGGTGGGCACGGGGTCCTTCTTCGTGGAGTCGATCTTCCGCGTGCCCGGCATGGGCCGCTTCTTCGTGGAGTCGATGACCGGCCGCGACTACCCGATGATCATGGCGGTCGTGCTCACGTACGGCGGCTTCCTCGCCGTCATGAACCTCGTCGTGGACCTTCTCTATGGCGCTCTCGACCCCCGCATCCGGTACTAGCCTCGACGTTTCCCTCGTGCCGGCGCCCACGGCGGCGGGGACGAGCAGCCTCTATCGCGACGCGCTGCGCCGCCTCGTGCGCAACCGGCTCGCGCTCGCGGGCGGCGGGGTCGTGCTGCTCATCCTGCTCGTGGCCATCTTCGCGGAAGCGCTCGCCCCCCTTCCCTACACGAAGACGAACTTCGGGCGGATCACGGAAGCGCCCTCGCGCGATTATCCCTTCGGCACCGACCACATCGGACGTGACATGCTCTCCCGCATGATCTACGGAGCGCGCGTGTCGATGATCGTGGGGCTGGGGGCGCAGGTCATCATCGTGCTCATCGGCGTACCCATCGGCGCCCTCGCCGGCTTCGTGGGCGGGCGGCTCGACACCCTGCTCACGCGCTTCATCGACGTCATGTACGCCTTCCCCCGCCTGCTCTTCGTCATCCTCGTGATGTCGATGCTGGGCGCCGGCCTCATGAACATCTTCATCGCCATCGGGCTCACGGGCTGGGTCGGCATCGCCCGCCAGACCCGCGCCCAGGTCCTGGCCCTCAAGGACAAGGAGTTCGTGGAAGGCGCGCGCGCGCTGGGCGCGGGCGCCGGCCGCGTGCTCGTCCGCCACGTGCTGCCCAACGCGCTCACGCCCATCGTCGTCTCCGTCACCTTCGGTATCCCGGAGGCGATCTTCACGGAGGCCGCGCTCTCCTTCATCGGCGTCGGCATCAACCCGCCCACGCCGTCATGGGGCCAGATGGTGGGTGAAGGTCAGCAATACCTGCGCTCGTCCTGGCACCTCTCCGTGGTGCCGTCCATCGCGATCGCCGTCACGATGCTATCGTTCACCTTCTTCGGGGACGGCGTGCGCGACGCGCTCGACCCCCGACAACACTGAGGAGGATACCCATGGATCAGATGGATCTGCTCGCCCAGCGTCTCGCCGCCGTCGGCGTGGGGCGGCGTGACTTCCTGAAAATCGCGGCGGGCGTGGCCGCGCTTGGCAGCGCCGGGTTCAACGCGCGCCCGGTGGCGGCGGCGCCCAAGCTCGCCCCCGGCGAGAAGCTGGCGCGTGAGCAGGTCTTCCGCTACGGCGGCGGCGGCTGGTACCAGGTGGACCCGAGCAGCCACGATTTCAACAAGGACCTCTACTGCCAGGGCGTCACTAACCTTTGGGCGGGCCTCATGAAGTTCAACGCCGACCACCAGGCCGTCCCCTACGTGGCGACGAAGGTGACGCCGAACAACGACGCCTCCGTGTGGACGTTCAACCTGCGCAAGGACGCCAAGTGGTCGGACGGCAGCGCCTTCACCGCGCGCGACTTCGAGTACTCGTTCAAGCGCCAGCTCGATCCCGCCACCGCCGCCCCCTACGCGTCCTTCCTCTACGACATCAAGAACGGCGAGGCCTTCAACAAGAAGCAGATCACCGACGCCTCGCAGGTGGGCGTGCGCGCCAAGGACGACTGGACGCTCGAGGTGACGCTCGAAGGGCCGCGCGGCTACTTCCCCGTCCTCAGCGCCTACCTGGCCGCCCTCCCGGGCCACCGCGCCAGCATCGAGAAGCACGGCGACAAGTGGACGGAGGCGGGCAACCTCGTGTGCAACGGCCCCTTCGTGCTGGAGTCGTGGGAGCACAACAAGCAGATGGTGCTCCGCAAGAATCCGCACTTCTTCGACACCAAGAACGTCACCCTCGACAAGGTGATCATCCCCATCGTGCCGGTGGCCTCCGGCGCACTGCCCTACGACAACAACGAGCTGGACCTCACCTCGCTGCAGACGGGCGATCTCCGGCGCATGCAAAACGACCCCAAGACGTCGAAGGACGTGTTCCGCTACCCGTTCCCGGGTACCTGGTACCTGCTGCCCCAGGTCACGAAGGCGCCCTTCGACAACGTGCAGGTCCGCCGCGCCGTGGGCCACGCCCTCGACCGGGAAAACATCGTGAAAGTGGCGCAGGGCTTCGCCATCCCCGCGCACTCGATGATCCCGCCGGGGTTCCCCGGCGCCCTCGACGACAAGAAGATCCGCGACCTGCAGCGCTTCGATCCCAAGCAGGCGATGGCCATGCTCAAGGGCACGCCCTACGAGGGCGGCCGCAACTGGCCCAAGATCACCCTGTCGATGCGCGACGAGGCGCTGGGTTCCAAGCCGCTCGCGGAGGCGGTGCAGGCGGTGCTGCTCGAGCACCTGAACATGAAGACGGACCTCGAGCTGTTGGAGCCGCGCGTGTTTCGCGAGCGGCTGTGGAAGCAGGAGCTGCAGTTCGTGTGGATCCGGTGGTTCATGGACTACCCCGACCCCCACAACGAGTACTTCGACACCTTCTACGGCAAGAAGACGACGGGCCGCCGCCAGGCATGGGTGAACGATGCCTTCGACAAGGAGCTCGAAGCGGGACGCGACACTCGAGACACGAAGAAGCGCCTCGCACACTATGCCAAGGCGGAGGAGATCATGCAGACGGACGCCGGCTACGTGCCGGTGGCGTGGATCCTCCGGTACGGCGCCGCCAAGCCGTGGGTGCGCGGCCTGCAGAAAAACAAGGCGGGCGAGTTCGTGGTGGAGGGCAACATCTACGTCGACATGCTGCCCCATCTGTACGTGCTCGAAAAGGCCTGACGATGGCGGTGGAGACGAGCGAGGCGCGGCTGCGGGCGCAGCTGTACGGCGCGTTCAAGAACCGCGCGATGCTGTATTACCGCATCTTCGACGAGATGCGGCGGACGCTGGGCGAAGCGCAGGCGAGCGAGATCCTGTCGCGCGCCATCTACGCGCGCGGCACCGAGATCGGTGCCGCCTTCGCGCGCTACGGTCCCGCCGACCTTGCGGGGTTGCGCGACGCGTTCCTCGCCATGATTCCGGACGACGGCCAGATGTTCTCGGCCGACGTTCAGCGCTGCGATGCGGGCGCCCTCGACATCAAGCTAAAGCGGTGTCCGCTGAAGGATGCCTGGCTGGAGGCGGGCGTGCCGGAGGCGGACATGGCACGGTTGTGCCGGATCGCGGGCCGGGTCGACAACGGCACCTTCGAGGCCGCCGGCTTCGAGTTCTGGGCGGACACGTGGCAGCCCGGCCGCGACGGCTGCTGTCATCTTCACATCCGCCCGGGAAAGGGAGGCTGATCCGGGACGCGTGAAGACGCTCATCCTGAAATCGATCCCGGGCGGGCTGCTCGTCCTCGCCGCCTTCGCCGTCACGTCGGTGCCGGCCTTCGAGGCGTCGGCGGCGCCCTTCGTGCCCGCGCTGCCCTATGCCGTCTTCATCGGCGGCGTTCTGCTCGCGTGGCGGTTCGAGCGCACGCGCCTCGTGTTCATGCTGCTGCTGCTCGCGCTCGCGGAGCGCATCGTGTATGCCGTCGCCGCCGCCGCGCCACCCCGGGGCACGGGACGCATCGTCTACACGTCGGTGGCCGTGCTGCTGCCGCTCAACCTCGCCGCGCTGTCGTGGCTCAGCGAGCGCGGCCGTCTCGGCAGCCGGCTCGCGTGGCTCGCGGGCATGCTCGCCGCACAGGTCATCGCGGTGGTGCTCGTCTGCCAGCCCGAGGTGGCCGCGGTCGCGATGGCCCTGAGCCGTCCCGCCCTCGGACCCGTGACGCCCCTGCCGCTGGTGGCGCTCGCCGCCTTTGGGTTCGCCCTCACCCTCGCCGCCGGGCGTGCGCTGCGCTATCAGAACGCCATCGAGGCCGGAGCGCTGTGGGCGCTGGTGGCCTCGGCCCTCGCCCTGCACGCGGGATGGGGACTGACGCCCTCCATCCACTTCGCGGTGGCGGGGCTGGTGCTCATCGTGTCGATCATCGAGACCTCCCACGCCATCGCCTATGGCGACGAGCTCACGGGCCTGCCCGGCCGCCGTGCCCTCAACGAAGCGCTCGCGCGGCTGGAGGGGCACTACGTCATCGCGATGATCGACATCGACCACTTCAAGAAGTTCAACGACACCTACGGCCACGAGGTGGGGGATCAGCTCCTGCGCATGGTGGGCGCGCGGCTGGCGGACGTGGGCGGCGGCGGCCGCGCCTTCCGCTACGGTGGCGAGGAGTTCGCGCTCATCTTCACTCAGTTCTCGCTCGAGGACGTGCTGCCCCATCTCGAAGCGCTGCGCAAGACGGTGGACGCCTCCGGCTTCGTCCTGCGCGGTGGCGACCGGCCCCTCACGAAATCACCTGTGCCCCGGCCGTCCAAGAACGCGCGCAGGGTCTCGGTGGCCGTCAGTATCGGCGTGGCCACCGCCTCGCGCCGGCTGTCCGAGAGTGACCAGGTGCTGGAGGCGGCCGACCACGCGCTCTACCGCGCCAAGCGCGAAGGCCGCAATCGCGTGTGCACGGCGTGAGCCGTGACGCGTCCGTGACGGCGCGCGCGCCCGCCATCGTCACGCCACTCACGACCTGGTTTTCGAGCGACGCCGCCATCGCCCGCTTCCGCCGCGAACGGCTCGGGCGCGCGCCGGTGGTCCTGGCGCCGCGGGATTCCGTCTGGCGCTCCATCGGGCCCACGTTCGACGGCGCCCTCGCGATGGCCGCCGCCGGCCTCCCCTTCCAGATCGCCGCCGACAGGCGCTACGACCGCTCCGGCGATCCGCGACGCCTGCCGGACGCTGTCGCCACGGGCAAGACGGTCTTCCTGCCCCAGGCGCATCAAGCGCTGCCACGGCTGGCGCGTCTCATGGTGGCCCTGCGCGCCGCCTTCTTCGGGCCCTTTCGTGAAGAGTGCTCGTTTCTGTTCGCGGTACAGGGCCAGGGCCGCGAGGGCATGGGGCTGCATCACGACGGCGACGTCGATTCGATCTGGCTGCAGCTGGAGGGCCGGCGCACGGTCACCCTCGGCGCGCGGGTGCCGCCGGGCACGCCCGAGGAAATGTCCGATGGTCGTGCCGCCGCGCACAGGCCGACGCTCGATCTGGGACCGGGCACGCTCTTCTCCATGCCCTCGCGCACGCCGCACCGGGTGGTGTGCCACGGTCGCTCGCTGGCGGTGTCGCTCACGTGGGCGCGCGCGCGCAAGCGCCGCCCCGGCGTGTCCGCCGCCGAAGCGCTCGCCACCTGGGATGTGGTCTCGGGCCACGTCGACCGCATGCCTGCCGCGGCGCGCGAGCGCTTGTGGATGCAGGTGCCCGCGGTGATGGCGCGCGCACGACAGACGGTCCGTGTGCGCACCGGTGAGGGCACCGAGCTCAGGCTCCCGAGGGCGGCGCGCGGCCTTGCCAGCCGGTTGGCCATGATGCCAACCGTGCCGCGCGGGGGCCGGGACGCTGCCGCCAAGTCGGTGCTCCTCCGGCACGGGCTGCTGGCGCCCCACGACCTGCCGCTGCGCATCATCCCCGATGATCCCGGCGCCCTCGATGGGTGGCGCTTTGCGTGAGGGGCGGCGCGTCACCGGTGACAGTGTGACGTGACACGATGTCTGCTGCCGGACGCTAAACCCCCCAGACCTGCCAAAATCCTCGGTTTGGCCGCCGAACTGACGTGGCACCGAGTTTGTTTATGGGGCGAGCGTGCTCTACGGGTTTCCGCCTGGCACGAGAACGGACGCACCATGGACGAAGCCGAGATTCGGCAATTCATCCGCGAGAAAATCCGCGACGGGATCCTCCCCGCGAAGCCGCCTCGCAAGCTCTGGGCCGGTCGCGGCACGGGCCGTAAGTGCGCCGGATGCGAACAGGCCATCCGCAAGCACGAGGTCGAGATCGAGGTGGAGGACAGGGAAGCCCGCCTCCTCTTTTTCTTCCACCGCGGCTGCCAGGCCGTGTGGGACGAAGAAGTGAAGTCGATGTAGCAGCCGGACGGCGCCGACGCTAAAGGCGCCCGGCCGTCTCCACCATCTTCCAGTACGTGTCCTTGTTGAGGATCTTGTCGCCGCGGAACTCGTAGATGTCGCAGCCCTGGTAGTTCAGCTTCTCGCCGTCCTTGCCGACCCCGGTCACCATCCACACCGACACCGCACGAGTACCGCAAATGAAGTCGTCGATGTGGTCCCAGCGCATGTCGGGGATGACCTTGAAGCGGTCGGCGAGCACTTTGCGCACGGCCGCCTTGCCGTGCACGCGGCGGCCGACGGGTTCCGGGCCGCGGGCCATGAGAAACGTGCAGTCCTCGGCGAAGAACTCCATGATGCGCTCGACATCACGGCTGTTGAACGCCGCATTGATCGATTTCATGATGGCCGGGGTGGGGCCCCCGCCGGTCGCCTGCACGGTCATTGCGTGTTCCTCCTGAAGCGACAAGTTGATTGGAGCCCGTCGCAATATCGAGGAGCGCCACGGCTTGGCCGGGGCGCTGCCGAGCGTCGGGGGCTTGGGGGCCCATCCAGGCCCCCAAGTAATAGGGAGGCCGCCCACAACGTAACCCCCCGCGCACGACAACGCAAGCGCGAGAGGGGTAATCTGCGCGGCATGTCGGATCGGACCCGT
>JBKKCN010000574.1:0-3968 GCA_046712525.1 Candidatus Rokuibacteriota bacterium | reverse complement strand
AGAAGAGGTAGTACCGCTCAAGGCCGCGTAAGCGGCGAGGCCGGGTTCGGCTTCAGGGTGCGAGGACCCGTTTCCCTCCCAACTAGAACCGCACAAGGCGTGTCGATGGAGCCCAGCCGCCCTCGGTTCGATTCGGCCACCATCCACGTGGTCGTCGCGCCCGAAGCCCCGCCCGCCCCCGCCGAACGCCGGGCGACTACTGCGAGTGCGTCATCTCGTCCGCAGAGATGTTGTAGCCGAGGATCTTGCGGTAGAGCGTCTTTGGATCGATGCCGAGGAGCGCCGCGGCTTTGCCTCGGTGTCCGCCCACACGGCGCAGCGTGGAGAGGATGTGCTGTCGCTCCATCGATTCCAGGCTGCCCGCCGCCGTCGTCACCGCCGGCACGGGCGCCTGGGAGCCGAGAACCTCTCGCGGCAAATCGTCGGGCGTGATCTCGTCGCCGCGGGAGAGGATCACGCCGCGCTCGATCACGTGTAGCAGCTCGCGCACGTTGCCGGGCCACGAATACGCTTCGAGCGCGGCGAGGGCGGCGGGGCTGAGCTGCTTCACGCCGTAGGCGGCGTTGGCTTCCAGGAAGCGCTGCGCGAGGAGGGGCACATCTTCCGGTCGCTCGCGCAGCGGCGGCATGTGCACGGTGATGGTGTTGATGCGGTAGTAGAGATCCTGACGGAATTGCCCCTGCTTCATGGCGTCGGCGAGGTCGCGGTTGGTGGCGGCCACCAGCCGCACGTCCACCGTCCGCGGCCGCGTGGCCCCCACCCGGTAGAACATGCCGGTCTCCAGCGCGCGCAGGAGCTTCACCTGGCTGTCGGGCTCCATCTCCCCGATCTCGTCGAGAAAGAGCGTGCCGCCGTCGGCGAGGTCGATGAGGCCGGGCTTGGCGCTCACGGCGCCCGTGAAGGCGCCCTTCTCGTGACCGAAGAGCTCGGACTCGAGCACCTCGCGCGGGAGCGCGCCGCAATGGATGGGCACGAAGGGACGGGTCGCGCGCAGGGAGCGCTCGTGAATGGCGCGCGCCACCAGCTCCTTGCCGGTGCCGCTCTCGCCGAGGATGAGCACGGCCGAATCGGTGGGCGCCACGCGCTCCACGATGCGGAGCACCTCGTGCATGAGCGGGCTGCGGGTGACGATGCCCGCGAAGGGCTCGGCGCCGGGGCCGTGCGCGCGCAGGGCCACGTTGTCGCGCAGGAGCTGGCCCTTCTCGGCCGCCTTGCGAATGATGACGTCCAGCTCCTCGATCTTCGTGGGCTTGGTGAGGTAGTCGTAGACGCCGAGCTTCATCGCATCCACCGCCGTGGAGACTTCCTGGAACCCCGTCATCACGATCACCTGCGGATGCTCCGGGAACGACTGCAGCTCGCGCAGGACCTCGATCCCCTCCATGCGCGGCATCTTCATGTCGAGCACCACCACGTCGTACGGCCCTTCGCGCAGCCGCTCGAGCGCCGCCACGCCATCGCCGACGCCGTCCACCTGGTGTCCCTTGCGCTGCAGCTCGCGCACCATCAGCTCGCGCAGGTTTCTCTCGTCGTCCGCCACGAGGACACGAATGGCACGGGTCATGTCGGGCTCACGTCGGCAGCACCACCCGGAACATCGTCCCGCGCGGGGTCGCGGCGCGCAGCTCGATGCGCCCGCCGTGATCGGCGACGATGCCCTGGGCGATGGCGAGGCCGAGGCCGGTGCCCTGGCCGGGCGGCTTGGTGGTGAAGAAGGGATCGAACACGCGCGCGGCGATGTCCTCCGGAATGCCGGGCCCCTCGTCCTCGAACTCGACGTGGACCATGTCCTTCGCGCGCCGCGAGCGGACGGTGAGGCGTCCCCGGCCTTCCATCGCCTCCAGCCCGTTGGCCGCGATCCCGAGAAAGACCTGGCGCAGCTGGCCTTCGTTGACGACGACGGGCGGCAGCGCGGGGTCGAGATCCGTGACGATGTCCCGGTCGGCAAAGCGCGACTGATGCGAGAGCAGCTCGACCGTCTTGAGGACGAGCGCGTTGAGATCCGTGGGCGTGCGGCGGCTGCCGGGCTCCCGCACGAATTGCAGCAGGCTGCCGGTGATCTCCTTGCACCGGAAGGCCTCCTCCTCGATGAGGCCGAGGTAGCTCGGGAAGTCGGCGAGCTCGGGACGCGCGGCGAACCCGGCCTCCTTGAGCCGCGATTGCAGTGACTCCGCGCAGCCGGCGATGGTGGCGAGCGGATTGTTCAGCTCGTGGGCGACACCGGCGGCGAGGCGCCCCGCCGTCGTCAGCCGCTCCGTGAGCAGCATCTGCCGCTCGAGCTGCTTGGCGCGCGTGACGTCTTCCACCAGCAGCACCACGTGCGCGCCGCCGTCGTCGCCTTCGCCGAGCGGCGCCACACTGAGGCGGAAGATCTTCGGCTCGCCGGCCACCGGCATCTCGCGCTCCATCGCCTCCGCCGCACGCGTGGCGAAGGCCTCCCGCAGGAAGCGCTCCACCTCGCCCGCGGCCTCCACGGGCAGCATGGAGGGAAAGGCGGCGCGCGTGCCCGCCTCGCAGCCGAGGACGCGCGCGCCTTCGGGATTCGCGCGCACCACGTGCAGCCCCTCGTCGAGGACGAACACGCCGAGCGGCAGCGCTTCCAGCACGACCTCCACGAACCGGCGCTGGCGGTCCAGCTCGCGGGTACGCGCCTGCACCATGGTCTCCAGCTCGCCGTACAACTGCGCGTGCTCGAGCGCGATGGCGGCCTGGTCGGCGAGGGCGAGGAGCAGCTCTTCCTCCGCGGGAGAAAAGTGGTGCACGTCGCGGCGGAACACGACGATGGCGCCGCGCGCGCGATCGCCCACCCGCAGGGGCGCCGCCAGCATCGAGCGCAGCCCGCTCGCGCGCTGCAGGTCGGGAAAGCGCACGCGCGGATCCGAGAACGTATCCGCGCTCTGCACGGGCCGGCGCTCCGCCACCGCCTGTCCCGTGATGCCCTCGCCCTCCCGGATGCGCACCCTGGCGATCATGGCCTCCGGCAGATCAAGGCTCGCCACCGAGGTGAGCTCGCCACTGGCGGGATCGCGGGTCATGATCCCACACGATTGCACACCGAGCACCGCCTTCGCCTGCTCCATGATGACGCGCATGGTACGGTCGGGGTCGAGGCTCGCGGTGACGGCACGGCCCGCCTCCAGGAGGGCGCGCGTCTCCCGCGTGCGCCGCACGCTCTCCTCGAAGAGCTGCGCGTTCTGCACCGCGATGCCCGCCTGCTCCGCGAAGGCCTCCAGCACGCGCCGGTGATGCGCGGAGAAGAAGGCGGGACGCGTCGAGAAGGCCGAGATCACCCCGAGCAGGTTGCCCGCCACGCGCAGCGGGATGCACAGCATGGAACGGATGCCTTCGCGCTCGTCGACGTCGCGGCGCGCCGAGCGCGGGTCCGCGCGCACGTCGTCCACGAGGATGGCGGTCCCGCTCGCGGCACAGCGGCCCATGATGCCCTCGCCCACCGGCAGCGTGAGCGCCCGCCACTCCTCGCTTTTGAAGCCGTGGGCGGCGGCGTGCACGAGCTGCGTACGCGCAGCGTCGAGGAGGCCGATGCCGCAGCCGGAGGCGCCGATGAGCGTGCTCACGGAGTGGCTGATGCGCTCCAGCACGGAAGCCACGTCCAGGCGCGCGGTGATGAGCTGGCTCGTGCTGTACAGCGCCGCCAGCTCCTCGGCGCGCCGGCGGCTCTCGTCGAGCAGCCGCCGCTGCTCCATCGCGGACGCGAGCGGGCGCGCCAGCTCGGCCACCGTCTCCACGTCGCCGTCGTCGAAGGCACCCGTGCGCGCGGCGGCCAATGCCACGGCGCCGAACACACCGCCCCCGCTCACGAGCGGCACCAGCATCGCCGATTGATAGCCTGCACCGCCGAGGACGGCCGCGCTCGCGGACGGCACGCGTGCGGCGGAGAGATCGGGCACATTGAGCGGCACGCCGGCGGCGACGACGTCGGCCACGAGCGTGCCCGGCAGGGGCACGCG
>JBKKCN010000573.1:0-3596 GCA_046712525.1 Candidatus Rokuibacteriota bacterium | reverse complement strand
GTCGAGGCCGTTCGACCATCGCCGGCAGATGTGATGGGCGATCGCGATGGGCGCCGGCACCGACACCTGCGATGGATCGTCGGGGCCGGCGGCCGCACGCGCCACCATTTCCCGGATCTCGGCGCGCGAGAACCAGCGCGCGTCGGCGAGCTCCTCCGCGTCGACGGTGATCTCCTCGGTCAGGGCCTCGGCCAGAAACCCCATCATCAGGCTCGACGGAAACGGCCACGGCTGCGCCGCAAGATAGCGTACGCGGCCGCAGCGGACGCCCGCCTCCTCGCGTACCTCGCGGCGCACGGCCTCTTCCGGGGTTTCACCCGGCTCGACGAAGCCGGCGAGGCATGAGAAGCGGGCGCCCGGGCGCCGTCGGTTGCGGCCCAGCAAAGCCCGATCGCCGCGGGTGGCGAGCATGATCACGACGGGATCGGTGCGCGGGAAGTGTGACGCGCGACAGTCCGGGCAGGACCGTTTCCAGCCGGCCGCCGCCATATTGGTTGGCGATCCACACTGGGCGCAGAACTGGTGTCGCGCGTGCCAGTCGAGCAGGGAGCGAGCCTCGGCGAGGATGGCCGCCTCGCCGGGGGCGATGGCGGGGGCGAGGGCGCGCACGTCGATCAACTCGGTGTCGACGTCGGGCGCGACGTTCGCTCCGGCCGCATCGATCGCGAAGTGCGCGCGCCCCTCGCCGAGGCCGAGAAAGATCAGCGGCGCGCCGGTGTCGATCTGATCGCGCCACTGCGCCACGGGCTGCCAATCGAGCGACGGTACCGTGGTGCCGCGAGTGAACGGCTTCAGGTCGCGCAGCGCCAGGAGGCGCGTCTGTGGGTCGCCGAGCAGCGTGGCGATCCACTCGCCGTCATCCCGGCGCTCGCTGGCCCGATCCAGCGGGTTGCCGCCGAAGCAGTAGACGTCGTCCACGTCGGCTAGGTCTGGTCCACCTTCACCGAGCGACCCGTGGCCGAGGACCGTTCTATCGCGTCGATCAGCTTGTGACGCTGGACGGCCAGGTTGAAGTCGACGTCGAAGGACCCGTTGCCGCGCAGGGCGTCGGCCGCTCGTGCGTAGGCCTGGGCGACGTTGTAAGGCTGGCCGCTCGGCGTGCCCTCCGGAGCGACCTTGTACTTGGACGGGATGGGCATCGCAGCCATCGGCTCCTTGCCCTTCCCCGCGTGAACCTGGCTCGGGCCGATGTTGAAGGATCCATCCGTTCGAATGACCAGGGCGCCCTCGCGCGCGTAGATTTCTATCCGGTTGCCGCCGGGATTCGAGGGGACGGCGGCCACGGTGACCGAGACCTCGGCGCCGCCCGCCATGCGGCCGATCACGTTGATGCTGTCCGGCGCATCGACCGGGACCGGCTTGCCTTCCAGCGTTCGCCACTCGGGGATCCGAGTCGACACCCGGGCCGAGACTTCCGCGAACTCGCCGAGGACGGAGCACAAGGCGTCGATGGCGTGGCCGCCGGCGATGGTCAGCGTGTTGGCGCCGTTGGCGCGTACGCCCTGCCAGATGCGGCCGGGGCCCCGCTGCAGCACGGCGGGGACAGCGGTGTTCAGGCTCGCCGTGAGCACCTCACCGATGTAGCCGCTCTGGATGAGATCGCGCGCGTACAGAATCGCCGGGTCGCTGCGTCCCTGGAGGCCGATGATCGTCTTCAGCGAGCGCTGACGGGCAAGCGCGGCCATCTCTTGCGCCTCGGCCAGATTCGCACCCAGCGGCCACTCGCAGAACACGGCCTTGCCTGCCTGCAGGCCGGCCATGACCAGATCCCGGTGCCCGGGCACCCGCACGCAGACGGCGATGAGGTCGATCTCCGGATGCGCCGCCATCTCGCTGAACCGGTGGAATCCTCGCTCGGTACCAAACGCCGCCGCCGAAGCCTTGGCGGTGTCCTCGTGCGCCGTGCATACCGCCTTCAGCTCGTAGCCGGGCAGAGTTTTGAGCGCGGGAACGTGCGCGTTGGCCCCCCAGCCGCTGCCCCCTTGGGTCACGGTCGCTCCCACGATTCCGACGCGAATCTTGTCTGTCATCGCAGCCTCCAGATCGTGTACGTCATCGCGATGCGGTGCGGTCGGGGGCCTGGTTCGGATCGGGCCCGTTACCGGCGGTGGCGGCGAGCAGCGGCGACTTCGTGACCGTGAGTGCCTTGGCCGCGGCCGGGTTCTCGGTGATCTTCGCCATCACGGCGTCGCGAGCGCGGTTGAAGTACTCGCGGTTGCCGGCGACGAATTCGCGAGACGTTCGCAGACGGGTGAGATAGCCGTTGATCTCCGGCACCACGTAGCGCGCCACCATGTCCCAGCTTCGCATCGTGTTCTCCGGGTTGGCCCAGTCGTGGACGAAGCCGACGACCGTGCCGAACCCGCCGGAGATCTCGAGCACCGATTTGATTCGCTCCACGAGATCGTCCGGCGTGCCGATAGTGGCGACGGCGCCGGGGACGAACGCCGTCTTGTCCACGGCTTCGTCCGGGGTCGTGAAGGGACGCGCGCCGGGCCGCTGCAGGGTGGCCGTGATGTACTCGTTGTTGTGCCGGAGCAGGCCGTCACGCGCCTCGGCGCGGGCCTTGTCGCGGGTCTCGGCGATGTGCCAGCTCATCAGCACGCGCCAGTTCTTGCGATCGACGGTCTGGCCGTGCTCGGCGGCGGCGGCCTCCGCGAAGCTCCACTGTGTGGGCAGGTTGTTCAGACCTTCCTCGGACAGCGAGCCGATCGAGATGATGCCGATGCCGTGCTTGCCGGCGAGCGTCATGCCCGAGGGGCTGATCTGCGAGGCGACCGCGAAGGGCATGTCTTCCTGTAGCGGCAGCAGCTGCAGGGCGGCGTCCTGCAGCGTGAACCAGTCGGACTTGACGGTCACGCGCTCGCCGCGCATCAGGCGGCGGATGACGCCGATGGCCTCGTCCTGGCGGTCGCGCAGCAGCATGGGATCGATCCCGAGCGTGTGGGCGTCGGAGGCCAGCGCGCCCGGTCCGGAGCCGAAGATCGCACGTCCACCGGTCATGTAGTCGAGCTGCACCATCCGTTGCGCCACGTTGAACGGATGGTGATAGGGCAGCGAGACGACCCCGGTGGCGAGCTTGATGCGCTTCGTTCGTTCGCCCGCCGCGGCCAGGAACATCTCGGGCGACGCGATCATCTCCCAGCCGCTCGAATGATGCTCGCCGCACCAGAATTCATCGTACCCGAGCTTGTCGAGATGCTCGACGAGGTCGAGATCCCGGCGGAACTGCAGCATCGGATGCTCACCGATCGGATGGTGGGGGGCGAGGAAGGCGCCGAAGCCTAAACGGGACATGAGCGGGTCTCCTGGCTGGTGATGATCAGCGACAGTACCGCGTGACACCGCCGCTGGCCAGCGGAACATCCCGGCCCCGCGCAAGAACGCGAGCCGCTCACATCACTCGGCCAGGCGGTAGAAGCGCTGCGCGTTCAGACCGAGGACCTTGCGGCGCGCGTCCTCCGGCAGCGGGGCCAGCCGCTCCTTCATCTCGCGGACGACGCCGAAGGAGGCGTCGATGTGCGGGTAGTCGGAGGCCCAGATGAAGTAGTCGGCGCCGAGGTGCTCGACCATCTGTGCGGTGACGGACTCGTCCG
>JBKKCN010000572.1:0-2990 GCA_046712525.1 Candidatus Rokuibacteriota bacterium | reverse complement strand
AGCTTGGCGAATGCGGTCTTGCGGCCGAGGAAATCGAAGATGGTGAAGACGAGGCGACCGCCCGCGCGCAGATGGGCGGGAGCGGCCGTGATGACCCGGTCCAGGATCTCCCAGCCGTCACGGCCGCCGTTATCCGCCGCCGCCGCCGCGTCCCCACGCTCGCGCCCCGGAGGCGTCGGCATCTGAGGTGGGTTGGTGCAAATCAGATCGAAGCGCTCTCCGGTCACGGGCGCGTAGCAGTCGCCGAGACGCGCGTCGATGGCCACCCCGTTGAGGGCGGCGTTTGTTCGAATGGCCTGCGCGGCATCTTCGACGACGTCGGTCGCCACCACGATGGCGCCCGCCTTCGCCGCCAGCACTGCGGCGAGGCCGAAACCGGCGCCGATTTCCAGGACGCGCTCGCCGGCGCGGACGTGGAGGTGGCGGCAGAAGAAGCGCGAGCCCGCCTTGGGGGGCTGCACGCCCTCGGGCACGCGGAACAGGCAGTCCCGGTACGCGAAGAGCAGAACGCCGTCGTCCACGCTACCGGCCTTGCACCTTCCGGAAATAGAGGCGAAGGGCCTCCTTCAGCGTGGCGCGCGCGCCCGCCGACGTCTTGGCGTCCTCGAGCGTGTCGATGTCGATCGACAGGGGCACGCCCTCCTTCTTGACGCCGTCCAGCTCCGCGGTGAGGCCGCAGCGCTCGTCGGACTCCGTGAACACCAGCTTGGCCTTCGTGAAGGTGCCGTCGTCGCGCGCGATCTGCTCCACGGTCTCCACGATCACGCGCTTGAACTCCTCCGCCTCGTCGGCGGGAACGGTGGAGAACGCCGCGGTGAGGCTAACTTCCGCCATCGTTGTAGACCTTCAGGATGTCCGCGTGGGTCTTGGCGGCGTTGGCGCGGATGGCGAAGCTGATCGCCTCGCGCACTTCCTCTTCGCTCGCACCCGATGCCCTGGCACCTGCCAGGTCGCGCTTGGCTCAGTGGGTGTTGCCGGCGGCGAGATTGGCCGCCAGGTAGCAGAGAAACGCCGTCTTCTGGTCGAGCGACCCCTTCTTGTACTTCCAGCTCGCGATCACCTTCTCTTCGAGCGCCATGCCTTCTCCTTCTTGCTAAACGCCGGCGGCGGCCGCCGCCGAGTAAGCCTCGGCACCGGCCTCCATACCCTTGGGTGTCACGCGCACCGCAACGGGGCGCGCGAAGTTGAGTGTCGAGTACGTCTCTTCCTTGAGGACGACCGTGTGCCCGCGACGGGCCAGCTCGGCCACTGCCGCGGGCTCCGCGCGATGGCTCACGAGCACCTCGCCACCCTCGGTGTGCAGCCGCGGCGCGTCGATCGCCGCCTGCACCGACATCCGCGGGCGATCGGCGAGGTTGGCGATGACCTGGGGAATGGCGGAGATGATCGTGCGACCGCCCGGCGCTCCCAGCGTGAGGTGCGGCCGGCCTTTCACGAACGCCAGCGCCGGCACCATGTTGACGAGGGCGCGCTTGCCCGGCCCCACCGAGTTGTTCTTGCCCGTCTCCGGATCGAACCAGATCATGCCGTTGTTCAGCAGAATTCCCGTGCCGGGCACCACCACGCGGGATCCCCACAGCGACACCGCCGTGTGCGTGAGGGCGACCATGTTGCGCTGGCCGTCGATCACCGAGATGTGCGTGGTGCAGTCCGGCGAGGGCTGACGCGATTGACTGACATGGGGGGTCGTGGCGGGCCCCCAAGCCCCCCGACGCTCGGCCGCGTCCCGGGGAACCCGGGCCGCGCCTCGATTCCCCCGCTCGCCGCGGCGGATCTGCGCCGCCACGTCCCTCGCGTACGCCTTGGAGACCAGCTCGTCCCACGGAGCCTTCACGAAGGACGGATCGCCGAGGTGCTCGAAGCGGTCGGTGAAGGCGCGCCCGATGGCGGAGGCGCGCAGGTGCAGGCCCTCGCCGGTGTCCCCGCCCACCCGCGAGGCGGCGAACTGCTCGAGGATGTTCAGCGCCTCGAGCGCCGTCACGCCGCCCGTGGCGCCCGGCGAGAAGGCGAGCTCGAGCCCGCGGTATTGCCCCATGAGGGCCGGCTGCACCTGCGGCTCGTACGCGGCGAGGTCTTCCTGGGTGATGATGCCCCCGTGCGCCGCCATGTCGTCGCACAGGGCGCGCGCGATGGCGCCGCGGTAGAACGCCGGCGCGCCGTCGCGGGCGATGAGGGCGAGGCTGTCCGCGAGGTCGGGATAGCGCACGTGGTCGCCGGGCTGCATCGAGGGCGGCCGGTACACGGAGCGGCCGTTGCGCAGGTAGACGCGCGCCGTCTCCGGAAACGCCATGAGCTCCTCGATGAACTTCGCGTGGTGCAACGCCAGGTACCAGTCGGGCTCGAAGCCCTCGCGCGCCAGCTCGATGGCGGGCTTCATGACGTCGGCGAGGCTCATCGTCCCGTAGCGCTCGAGCGCGAGGGTGAGGCCGGCCACCGAGCCGGGCACGGCCACCGAGCGGTAGCCGAACACGTTGGCCTCGTCCTCGACGCGCGCCCACGGAAAGAGGGCCGTCGACACGCCGCCGATCACCCGGTACATGCCGTCGTACGCGCGCAGCGGTGCGACTCCATTGAAGTCGACGCAGAGCGTCTCACGCCGCTTGGTGAGGTGGACGAGCATGGTGCCGGAGCCGGCGAGCGTGCTCATGAAGGGCTCCACCACCGTCATCGCAAAGGCGGTGGCGACGGCGGCGTCCACGGCGTTGCCGCCCGCCTCGAGGATTTCGGCGCCCACGCGGGCGCCGTGCCGGTGCTCGGCGGCCGTCATCCCGCGCCGCGCGAGTGGGGTGTCCTTGGTAACGCGCACGCGCGAGCGGATCATGGCGCCTCCGGGGGGAAGATCAGCTCCTGGGTACGTACTGCGTGATGTCGACCACCTTGCCGCGTTCGAAGAAGAAGGCCCAGCCGAAGGGATAGACGAGCACCTCGCTCACCTTGCCGCGCATGAACGGCCAGTAGGCGCGCGCCACGTTGCTCATTTCTGCTGGATC
>JBKKCN010000571.1:0-10896 GCA_046712525.1 Candidatus Rokuibacteriota bacterium | reverse complement strand
CACCTCCCCCGCGCGCACGCGGTCGACGACCTCCCAGCCACGCGCCTTCACGAGGCCGCCGCCGCCACCGGGCCGACGAGCAGCTTCGCCTTCACGACGGCCGCCGTCGAATCCCTGGCGTACCCGTCGGCGCCGATCTCGTCGCAGAAGGCCTGGCTCACGGGAGCACCGCCCACCATCACCTTCACGCGGTCGCGCAGCCCCGCCTTCACGAGGGCGTCGATGGTGCGCTTCATGGCGGGCATCGTGGTCGTCATGAGGGCGGAGATCCCGACGATGTTGGCGTTGTGCTCCTCCACCGCCGCCACGAACTTCTCCGGCGCCACGTCGCGCCCGAGGTTGTGCACCTTGAAGCCGGCCCCCTCCAGCATCATGCCCACCAGGTTCTTGCCGATATCGTGCAGGTCGCCCTGGGCGGTGCCGATGACCACCACGCCGTAGTAGTCGTCGGCCTTGGCGGCGGCGGTGATGAGCGGCTTGAGGAGATCGAGCCCGGCATACATTGCGCGAGCCGACAGCAGCACCTGGGGCACGTAGTACTCGTTGCGGCGGAACTTCTCGCCCACCACGTCCATGCCGGGGATGAGCCCCTTGAAGATGAGCGCCTTGGGGTCCATGGAGAGATCGAGGCCCTCGCGAGTCTTGCGGGCCACCGTCTCCCTGTCGCCGAGGATGAGCGCGCGTGACATCGTCGGAAAGTCGAAGGGATCTGCGGTCATACGGCCCGGGCGCGCACGGTGCTCATGCCGTGTTCTAACATAGCGAGTCTCGGGCGGCAACTTCGCGGCCGCATCCGACCCCTATGCTAAGATTGCAGAAATGAAAATCCGGGTGCTCGGGGCCTTCGGAGCCGAAGGCATCGGGCAGCGCCCCACCGCCTTCCTCGTCAACGACCGTATCCTTCTCGACGGGGGGACGGTGGGCGGCGCCCTCACGGTACCCGAGCAGATCACGATCGAGCACGCGCTGCTCTCGCACGCACACCTCGACCACGTCGAGGGCCTCGCCTATCTGACCGAGACGCTCGCCTTTTCGGAATCGCCCGTGTCGCTCACCATCACGAGCATGGCGCCGGTGGTGGACGCGCTGCGCACCTCCGTGTTCAACAACGTGGTGTGGCCGGACTTCGCAAGCATCCCGAGCGTGGACCGGCCCGTCGTGAAGTACCGGACGCTCGTGGAAGAGGCGGAGCAGCGCGTGGGCGATCTTTGGGTGACACCGGTGGCGGTGAACCACACCGTGCCCACCACGGGCTACATCATCCACGACGGCACCACCGGCTTCATCTTCTCCGGCGACACCGGCCCCACGCAGGCGATCTGGAAAGAGGGCCGCAGCCTGCGCGGCCTGCGGGCGGTGATGCTCGAGTGCGCCTACCCTGACCGGATGTCCGAGCTCGCCTCCATCGCCAAGCACATGACGCCCGCCCTCGTGCAGCGCGAGCTGGACAAGATTCCGGCGGACGTGCCGGTGTGGATCTACCACGTCAAGCCGCAGTTCGCCGACGAAATCGGCGAACAGCTGTCCAAGGTGGGGGGCGGCCGGGTCACGATCATGGAGCAGGACAAGACCTACACGCTGTAACGCTCTCTCCTCAAAAGAGCCGGCGCTGGCCGCTTGCCTCGACCCGTGTCACGCCGCGCCATAGGGCCAAGCCCGCGGGGTGTTTCGAAAAGAACAGCAGGTGGTACATCTTCACGTTCTTCTCGTTCGTGAAGTACGGCTCGCCCTGTTCGGAATACTGAAATCCGAGCTTGCCCCATTCGCTGTCTGAAGGCCATCACGAAGGGTTGGTCGTAGCTCGCCATCTCCTCCGTCGTGAGCTTCTGTCCGGCCACCACTCGGGCCCGCCTGAGATCTCGCCAACCAGGGATCAAGTCGTCGAGCGGAGCCTTCGCCCGCTTCACGAATGCACCGACGTTCCGCGCGATGCCGATGCCTCCGGGAAAGAGATAGAGCACGTCGATCCGACGTGCCGCGAGCGTTTGGAAGAGACGGAACTGCACTTCGAAACCCTCCGGATCCACGAACGCGAGGCCGAGTGTTCGCTGCGATAGCTTGGCCACGACGTCACGAGCGACGTCGTGACAATCTCCAAGTCGCACGTCCACGCGGGACCGATCGGCGGCCGGAATGCGTTGTTTCAAAGCGTCGACGTTTTGGGACTGAACGTCGCTGAATACGAGCCGGTCGAAAGCAGGCGTGACGCGCAACGCGCGGAGCGGAGAGCCGTCGAACTCTGCGCCACTCTTTCGATCGATTCCGAGGCCGGGCCCGGCGAGGAAGTCCAAGTACACAAGCTCGGACCATTGATCTGGTTTTCGCTTCGGCGCCATCGCAGTCATGAACGCGCCCGCATATCGCTGGACGTAGGCGAGCTTTTCCCTGCTCCACGGTCCACTTACTCGCGCCGGTAGACCATCCTGAGCCCGGCGGATCACGCCACGACGAACGGCCCGGTGTCAACAATGGGGGTCTCATCCCAAGTGCGATCGTCCAAGAGCCGCCCGCCCGCCTTCGGTGTTCGCCCTCCCCACTGCTTGAAGAAGAACGCCACACCAGCATGAGCGCACTGATCGCGGATGTCCCGCGCCCACGCAGCCTCCATCGGACGCCGGCCGCCCCCACTCTCTCCGCCGACAATGACCCAGTGAATGCCATGCAGCGGGAGTTGCGGAATAGCGCCAAGGAGCGGTTCGACCGAGAGGAATCTCACCGCGGCCGGTACCGTTTGGAGGTCCGCGATGCGCGAGGTGTATCGCGCGTTCTCGACGGACACCCCCTGCCAAACATTTGGTGGCCAAGGGAGGTCAGGGGCGAGCACGGCGAGGCGGTCACTGCGTTTGGTGAGGATCTGGAACGTGTGCCAGGCGGCGCGCGACATCACGTCGAACACGCGACGAATGTAGTCGTCGGGCACGGCTTCGTGAAAGAGATCGCTCATGCTGTTCACGAAGACGCGCTTCGGGCGGCGCCACCGAAGCGGGAGCGTGAGCTGATCCGGATGCAGCGTCACCGCGAACCCGTTCCGGTATCGCGGATTGCCCATGGCACAAAGCCGGGCGGCCAGTCGCTCGGCATAACAGTTCTTGCACCCAGGGCTGACCTTCGTGCAGCCGGTTACAGGGTTCCATGTGGCATCGGTCCACTCGATTCCGCTCTGGTCGCTCATGGTTTCCTCGTCGGCAAGCATAAACCACGATCGGCTGCTGGCGTGTGTCCTCAGGCAGGTACAACGCACTGGGGCGCACTGCCGAGCGCGCACGCGCTGGCCGTGGCGCGACGTCCGACGCTTAGGATCGGCTGCCCCGGCCGGTGAGTGAGGAATTGTCGGAAAGCGCCTCCGGGACAAGGACCACCGTCTCACTGCTCATTTCGACTCTGACCCGGTCCCCGAGGCGGAAGATGCGCATCTCGCTGGCGTGGAGCTCCACTCTGATGGGCGCGCTGGTGCCGATCTCGACTTCGTAGAGGTGGCGGGCGCCTTCGAAGACTCGGAGGGCGATGGTGCCGGGGATGCCGGGGCCGCGGGCCATGGCGGCGTCGACGATGCCGAGGATCTCGGGGCGGAGGACGAGAAGGCCGCGGCTGCCGTGGCCGAACTGGCTGGTGCCGGCGACGGGGACGCGATGGCCGGCTTCGGTCTCCACCACGACGCCGAGCTCGCGGACTTCGACGACGCGCACGGGGAGGAAATTGGCGGGGCCCAGGGCTTCGGCCACCGCGCGGCTCACCGGATGCTGGTAGACGTCGGGCGGCTCGCCGATCTGGGCCACGCGGCCGCCGTGCAGCACGGCGAGGCGATCGGAGAGAGCGAGGGCGTCGGCGGCGTCGCGCGTGACCTGGATCGTCGTCACCGCGAGGTCGCGATGCAGCTTGGTGAGCTCGAGGCGCAGCGTCTTGCGCGAGATGGGATCGAGGTGCGCGAGCGGCTCGTCGAGGAGGAGGATGCGCGGCTCGGGCGCGAGCGCGCGTGCCAGGGCCAGGCGTCGCCGCTGCACGAGTGAGAGCTCGGGCGGACGCATGCCCACGGCGTCCGCGAGCCCGAGACGGCCCAGGACCAGACGCGTTCGTTCCTCGATGTCCTTGGGGCTCATCCCCTGCATCTGCAATCCGAACGTCACGTGCTCGCGGACCATCATGTGGTCCCAGAGCGCGCCCTCCTGGAACACATAGCCGACGGACCGGGCGCCGGGGGGCAAGCCGCTGATGTCCTGGCCGTCCACGAGAATGCGCCCCGCCGTGAGTGGCATGAAGCCCGCGACGGCGCGCAGGACGTCCGTCTTGCCGGAGTGCGGCGGGCCCAGGAACGTGAAGAACTCGCCGTACCGCACCTGGACGCTGACCTCCGCCAACCCGGGCGGCTTGCCGCCGCGCGTACTCACGCGATCGAGGTGGATGTCGACGAGGGGCCTACTCATCGCGCCACGCTCCGGGCGCGCACGGTGGCCAGAGGCAGGCATGCGAGGCCGATGGCGGCGAGGGCGACGTAGAGGACGGCGGGCGACGTCCACGCCAGCATCGTGGTGGCGATCACGGGGCCGATGAAGGCGGCGCCGATGCGGGCGGAGTTGATGACACCGATGGCTTCGCCGCCCGCCGACTGCGTGACGCGCGCAACGACGATGGGAAAGATGGGTGCGATGAACAGCACCTGAAGAAAGCGCAGCACGCCGTAGAGCCACACCGAATGTACGAAGGCGAGCGCGGCCACGGACAGCGAGGAGGCGACGAGCAGCACCGCAATGAGGCGGTGCTCCGGCCACACCTCGCTCAGCCGCGGCGCCAGCATGGAACCGAAGGCGGCGGCGGCACCGGAGGCGAAGATGACGAAGCCGCCCACCTCGAGCGTCCGCGCCGGCTCCACGCCGAGGGGCGGCAGCACCTGGGGCAGGATCGAGGTGAGGAAGAAGATCTGGGTGGAGCCGCCCAGCAGCATGAGGGCGACGGCGATCACCTCGCGCCAGGACGTACGGCGGGCGGCCGCCTCCCGCTCCTCCGCCGCGCCCGAGGCCGGCACGCCCCAGTGCACGAGGGCGCCGCAGGCGACGAGGACCAGTCCTCCCAGCACAAAAGACTCCTGAAAGCCGAGACGCGCGGCGGCGATGGCGCCCGCGAGGGGGCCGATCACCTGTCCCACCGTCATGGCCGACTGCACGGCCGCCACCTGCCGTCGTACCTCACGAACGTCGGTGGAGCGCCCCGCGCTCATGAAGGCGAAGGTGGAGGCGGCGCCCATGACGCCGAGCACGAGGCGCGCGAGGAAGAGCTCGGGCAGCGTGCGGGCAATGGCCATGCCGAAGAAGCCGATACCCTGCACCGCCTGCACGACGGCATAGAGCGTCTTCGGATCGCCGCTGCCCCCGAGACGGCCCCAGAACGGCGCCGTCACCACCGTCACCAGCGGCGTGATGCCGAGGATCCAGCCCGTCCATCGCAGCGTCGCGCTCGCATCCCACGTCGAGATGGCCTGGATATGGAAGGGAAGGCTGATGTAGACGAACGACCACGAGAAGGAGCCGAAGAACATCGTGAGCACCAGCGCGTGATGGCCGCGCAGCGACAAGCCCGCTTTCAGGCGCAACCAAACCACGGCCGCCGAGTGGCTTCTCGTGTCACTACCGCGCCTTCGGAACGTCGAGCAAGGCCCGCAAGTCCGCCAAAATGCGGCGTCTCGTGATCAGACAGTAGGCGAGGACATAACCGGTGAGACATGCCGCTACCTTTTGGACGAGCAGGAGAAGCGTGCTGTCGAACACGTAATACTCGTAGTAGAGGAAAATGGGCACGATCACCAGCAGCGACGCCAGCGCGGGCCCGAGCGCCTTGAGCACCTCCGCGGCGCCAACGCCCAGCTCGGTCTTCAAGAACGGTCGGTAGATCGCATACTGCACGGCATACGCCAGCGTCACGACCACGGCCGCCCCCTCGATGCCGAACCAGCGCAGTGCGGGATACAGCAGCACCAGCTCCAGCACGGCGGCGATCGTCGCAGCCCGGAGCATTACCTTCGTCCTGCCGAGGGCCATGAGCACGTTCCCCAGCGGCTCCAGGACGACCCGGATGACGCCGTACACGCACAGGACCCGCAACGCCGTGAGGGCGGGCAGCCACTTGCTGGTGCCGTGGCCGAGGACGTGATAGAGGAAGTCCGGCGCCACCACGTACAGGGTCGAGTTCACGAGAATGCCCACCACGCTGATGTACTGCAGCGAGACCAGATAGGCGCTCCGCATCCGATCCCGCTCAGCCTGAATCCTCGAGAACGTCGGGAACAACACCGAATGCACCACGGCGCTCATGAGCGTCCCCACCATGGATCCCCAGCTGAGCGCGATCATGTAGTAGCCGAGCTCCGCCGCGCTTCGCGCGGCCCCGATGATGAAGCTGTCCGCATTGAACACCGCGAAAATCACCAGCCCCAAGACGAAGAGATTCCCGCCGTAACGAATGAGGCCTCGCGCCCGCGCGCGATCCAGTCGCACGACGATCGCCGTGGGCCGCATCAGGTTCAGGACCACGACGGCGACCGCTGTGGCGGCGAGGTTGGCGGCGACGATGCTCCAGTACCCGAAGCCCTGAAGCGCCATCGTGATGGACAGCGCCGCGTTGACGATGGTCGAGCACGTTGTGGCGAGCGTCAGCTTGCGATAGTCGAGGGCCCGCGTGAGCAGGGTGGTCGGTACGAACGTGAAGGCGTTCACTCCACACGCCCTTGTTAATGAGCTGAACATTATCAAACTTGAACTGTTCGATATTCTCATTCAGTGCTCTAAAGACGTCCTTATCAGGTTCGAACGCAACAATCATGGCCAATGGAAACAACTTCTTGAAATAAACAATGCTGAGCCCGATATTGGCGCCGCAATCAATGATATAAGGATCCTTTTAAACGGAATTAAACCGATATACTTCTTCAACGAATAACTCATCCACGCTGTGCAGGAACCAATATCCATCCGAAAAACTTATTCTTCTTTCAAACAGTAACACGGTCGATTCGAGCTTGCGCGGAAGACGTCTTATCTTCGAGATCTCCTTTTTAGGTATGCATGCTATTAACTTGGGATCCGGGTGATGAAAATCCGGAACCAACGCTTGCACCTTTGTCGCAATCTTTCTTAATATTCTCAGAAGATCTTTTGGAAGATAGGTTTTTGCTACTGACCTGAGTGTTCTCATGAATCAAGATCCGGCGTCTCGACATCCATTTTCAGAAGTCCTTTGGCAAACAAAAGAGCGTAGAAAACACAGGCCTTTATCGGAGAGCGACCAGGTGCGGTGCGGTGTCCCTCCCTTAGATACAGCGCGGACAACGGGCCCGTCAAGGGATTCTGAACGGCCCAGTCTTCGCCGTCGCTGATCGCCGGCGGCGGGGCCGATCGCGCACTCCCCACCAGGTCACGAGCAGCAGGGCTTCGGCGATGATGCGGGAGGACATCTTGGACGTGCCCCGTTCACGGTCGACGAATTCGATGGGCACTTCGACGATTCGGCCACCCACTCTGACCACCCGATAGGCCATCTCGATCTGGAAGCCGTAGCCGTCGGATTGTATGGACGGAAGATCGAGATCGGCGACGATATCGGCGTGGTAGGCGCGAAACCCCGAGGTGGCGTCGGCCAGCGGCAAATTCAGGACCCAGCGGGCATAGCGGTTGCCCCACCGGGAGAGAGCACGGCGGAGGACCGACCAGTGCGGAATCGATCCTCCGGGGATGTAGCGTGACCCTACCGCCAGGTCGGCACCGCCGTCGACGGCGCTCAGCAGGCCTGGGAGCGCGGCCGCATCGTGGGACAGATCGCCATCCATCTCCACCAGGACCTCATAGCCTCGACGCAGCCCTTCGATGAAGCCGTCGCGGTACGCGGAACCGAGGCCCAGCTTGCCCGTCCGCGTCAGAACGTCGACCCTGGCAAGCTCGCCGCCGATGGCCCGGGCGATCTCGGCGGTGCCGTCAGGGCTGGCGTCGTCGACGATCAGGATGTCGGCCACCGGGACCGCCTTTCGCAGCCGCCGCAGAACCTCGACGATATTGTCGGCTTCGTTGTAGGTCGGGAGCACCACGAGCGTTCTCACTCCGGACATGCTACGACGTCGGGAGACGGTACAAGCCGACGACCACCGAGTACGTCCCCACGCGCAGACGGGTGGTGTCGAAATAGTAGTGCCGCGTGGTCGACGAGAGCACGCGCTGGTGGCGGCAGTGCCTGACGGCTTCTCGAATCATGTCGGCACTGTCCGGGTTGCCGACCAGCCAGGGGATCTGACAGGCATCGGGGCGATCGCCCGGCGGAGGGTAGTTCGCGTCGATCACATCCGCCGGCGACGCGATCAGTCCTCGCGGGTAGAGATACAGGATGTAATTCCAGGACGATTCAGCGACCACCCGGTCACCGCGCTTCATATTGAGAGCGAGATGGTGTGCCAGCGTCCGGGTATCGCTCCAGGAGTGATCCTGCCAGTAGCACTGCAGACCACCCCAGAGCGTCAACACCGCGAGCGCGATGACCACCGTCGCCCGCGAGCGCGACGTCCACAGCCGCTCGAGTGCCAGTCCCGCGAGCAGATAGGCGAACAGGAATCCGGCCACCACGTGCTTTTGCGCGCTCACGAAATTCGCCGTCCACAGGTGAAATGCCGGGTAGAGCGACAATGCGAGCAGGCACGTCACGACCAGCAGTCGCTCGCCTCTTCGCCACGCCACCACTGCGCCGGCGCTCGCCAACACAAAGGGCACAACGCCGAAGACGAGCTGGAGCACGGCGATGTGGCCGCGACTTTTCCCGAACGTCTGCCCGAGGTACGCAGCCGAAGAGGCGGGGACGAGCGATCCGAAGAGCAGCCAGAAGTAGGCGGTCAGGATCACGCCGGCCACTGACAGAAACATCGCGAGGGCACGGCCAGATTTCTTGCTGTCCCGCACGGACACGAGAAGACCGAGGAGCGGGACGACCATCGGCATGTAACCGTACTTGGCGATGACAGCGCCGGCGAAGGCGACACCTGCTCCCACCACCCACAGCGACGCATCGGACGTCGGCGAGCGCGTCATGCACCACATCGACACCGCGAGTCCGGCGAGCGCGGCGACGTCGTAGACCGCAAAGTGTGCGAGGGCCATGAACAGGCCATTAAGGCCGAAGGCCAGCGCGCACCACTCGGCCACCGATCGACCGAACAGGTTTTCGGCCGTCTTGGCAAACGCCACGAGCGCCACCGTGGACAAGATCACCGCCATGAACCGAGCGCCTGCGAGCCCGCCGAGGTGGTGGCCCAGCGCCGCGATGACCGGCCATGCGAACGGACTGCCGTTGAACCATCCGATGTAACCATCGGACAGAGCCTTGCCCTCGAGCACGCGCATGCCGGCCACGGTGTACAGGCTTTCGTCGACAAAGGGACCGTTGGCGGCGAACGCGATGATGCAGACCTGCACGGCGAGGAAGACGGCGACGATCCACCACAGTCGCCGTGACTTCACGCGGAGGGGCGCTCTGACTCTTTACAACGCGCGAAGCGGCGCAGACCGCTTCGCGCACTCAAGCAGTTCCAGCAGCGTACCGTTGGCTATTGTCGCGGCGGGATGCCGGTCGACTGCCACGACACGAACTCCAGCCCGGACGGCCGCTTCGCCCAGATGGCGGTGTAGCGCAACGGCACGGTGCGATCCTGGCCGGCTGACGTGACCTCGTACACCGCGGTGCCGGTGATGATTGCGAGACAGCCATACGTGCGCGTCTTCACGTCGCTGTTCGGGGTCATCGTGCGGTACTTCGTGCGCCCCGAGCGCATGGAGCCGATGTATGCCGCCTTGTCATCGGTCGCCGCAGACGAGTGATTGTACGTGAGGTCGTTGCCGAACAGCTTGTCCATCGCGGCGAAGTCGTTCGAGGTCTGTGCGGCGTAGCGCGCGGCCTCGGCCTTCAGCGCCTCGTCGGCGGTGATGGTGCCACTGCAGTCCTGAGCGAAGGCGGCGCTGGCCGGGACGAGTCCCAGCATTGCGGCCAGAGCGAACACTCGCAGGAATCTGGATGCCATCGAGCTCTCCTCTGTTGACTACTTTCCCACGTCGATCTGCCACGTCTCTTTCGCGTGCTGGGCGGTCGTGATATCGAACATCTGCCCGTTGGGATCCAGATATTTGCGCTCGGTCATGGGCCCGCGGCCGGCGCCGAGGATCTCGCCTTTGTAGACGGCGCCGTTGGCTTCGACGGTGGCGGCGACCTCCTCCATGTCGTCGATGAGGAATCCGAGATGATGCAATCCCCGGCGGCTCTCGCCTTTCATGTTGACGTTGGACGGGTGAATGATCACGAGACTCACGACGCCATCCGAGAGCCCGATGGCCGTTTCCGTCTGGCGCACGCGCTTCATCCCGAACGACTGCTCGTAGAACGTTGCGGTCTTTTCCATTTCCTCGACGACCATCGCGACGTGGCGCAGCTTTGCCATGGCCATTTCTCCTCTATGACGACTTTAAGACGCAGAACCCCTGGGCCTCGATGCCCAGCGCCACGTTGAACTTCGAGCGGAAGTTCTCGAGCGCGACCGCCGCCGTCAACTCCACGATCTGCGCCTCCGAGAAGTGCGCGCGCACCCGGGCGAAGAGCTCGTCGGAGACCTTCTGGCCGGTGATCGTCATCGCCTCCGCGTACTCGAGGGCGGCACGCTCGTCTTCGGTGAAGAGCGGGCTCTCCGCCGCGCGCGCCACGTCGCGGATCTTGTCCTCGGCCGCCCCCGCCTGCATCCCACGGGATGCATTGAAGTCGATTCAGAAGGGACAGCCGTTGATGAGCGCGACGCGCAGGTAGACGAGCGAGCGAAGCTGCGCCCCTAGCAGTCCCGACTTCTCCACCGCCGCCGAGAGCTGCTTGGCGGCCTTCATGATGCCG
>JBKKCN010000570.1:0-3868 GCA_046712525.1 Candidatus Rokuibacteriota bacterium | reverse complement strand
ACGTGAGCTGGGTTTAGAACGTCGTGAGACAGTTCGGTCTCTATCTGTCGCGGGCGGAGGAGGTTTGACGGGAGCTGCCCCTAGTACGAGAGGACCGGGGTGGACGGACCTCTAGTGTGCGAGCTGTTCCGCCAGGAGCATCGCTCGGTAGCTATGTCCGGCAAGGATAAGCGCTGAAGGCATCTAAGCGCGAAACCTGCCTGAAGATGAGACCTCCCAGGACGTAAGTCCTCTGAAGGGCCCTGATAGATCATCAGGTTGATAGGCCGGAGGTGTAAGTCCCGTAAGGGATTCAGCTGACCGGTACTAATCGCCCGTGCGGCTTGACCACGTTGTACTCATCATTCCTGATCGTGAAGATGCAGCGTCTGGCTGCACTCGAGAATCTCCGTGTTCGGGCGGCGAGGCGACTCGCCGCTTCTTTTCGATTCCCGGTGACTTTACCGGAGGGGCCACACCCGTTCCCATCCCGAACACGGAAGTTAAGCCCTCCAGGGCCGATGGTACTGCGCTGGTAACGGCGTGGGAGAGTAGGTCGTTGCCGGGGTAATTCTGACGCCCGGGTCATCTGACCCGGGCGTTGGTGCGTTCGGCCTCAGCTGAGGAACGCGGTCCCGATCGCGAGAAGGAAGCCGAGCACCGTCGCCAGGATACAGGCGCCCGCCATGACGTAGTCGAACCGAGTCTCCGCGCGGCGCTCGGCGAGTGACAGCGCGAGGCCCGTCAGGAAGCCGCCCACGAACCCGCCCGCGTGCGCGATGTTGTTCACGCCCGGCATCAGGAAACCGAGCACGAAGAGGACGAGCGCCCACTGACCGTACTGTTTGAGCACCATGGTGCCGTACGTGCCGCCCCTCTTGTAGCCGAAGGCGACGATGGCGCCCAGTAGACCAAAGATCGAGCCCGAGGCGCCGATGGTAAAGGGATGGCCGACCAGATTGGAGGCGACGAAGCCCACGACACCGGAGACGGTGAAGATCACGACGAGGCGAGCGGGGCCGTAAATGTCCTGGACGGCAGGGCCGAGCTGCCGGATCCACATGACGTTGAACACGATGTGGAGCAGGCTGCCGTGCAGATAGATTGCGGTGAGGAGCGTCCACCAGCGACCGAGCTCCCACGGAATGGAGCCGCTCGCGCCGAGCACGAAGAGCGCCTGATTGCTGGGCGCGAAGATGTCGAACATGCCGCGCGGCCGCAGTGCCGCCAGTGGATCGAAGACCAGACTGACGATGTAGAGCGCGATGCAGACCACCGTGACGACGTCGGTGAAGCTGCGGCGGCGGAAGATTCTGCCGAGGGGGGCCGCGAATCCCCACATGCCCGGGTTGCGCCGCCCGCACACGAGACACTCCGCGGCGTCGGCATTGGTGAGCCGGCCGCACGACGGGCAGAGGATGGATCCGGACGTCTTACGAAACATCGTCAGGCGGCTCCGACTCGACGCGATATCGCTCGTCGAGCCAGCGCCCGAGATCGATGAGCCGGCACGTCAGCCCGCAGAAGGGGCGGTGCGGGTTGTCCTGCCACGTGACGGGCGCACGGCAAGTCGGGCAGCGAACGCCGCGCGTCCGCGGCGCGCGGTCATCGGCATCCGCAGCCGACATCTCGCGAAGGCGCGCGCGGATGGTCGATCATCATCCGGGGCATCGTACTGGCGGCCGAGAGAGCGGTCAACTCAGGTATTTTTCGCGTGACGCTGGCCGCTTACCGTTGACACCCCCGACACCCTCACGTAGAGTTGCGTCGATTTCGTGCACGAAGTTCACACCTTGTCTTTCAGGAGATCCGACACGATGAACGGGATGGACTGGCGGTGGCGCCGCGCCGCGCTGTGGCTCCTCACTGCGGTGGCGGTGGTGACGCTGGTGTCGTTCGCGGTCGCTCCCGCGGCCCTTGCGCAGGCGCCGAGCGTGCAGCCGGCTCCGGTCCACCAGGCGGGCGGCGAGGCGAATCTGAAGATTCCCGATCTCTCCCAAGCGACGTTCCTCGGGTTCAACGGCCGCTCGCTGCTCATGGGCGGTCTCGTCGTGTGCGTGCTGGGTTTGCTCTTCGGCCTCGTCATCTACAGCCAGCTCAAGAACCTGCCTGTACACGCGTCGATGCTTGAGATCTCCGAGCTGATCTACGAGACGTGCAAGACGTACCTCATCACTCAGGGCAAGTTCATCCTTATCCTCGAGATCTTCATCGGCGCCATCATCCTGCTGTACTTCGGGTTCCTGCTGCACTTCGAGGCGATCAAGGTCTTCATCATCCTCCTCTTCAGCCTCGTGGGTATCGCCGGCAGCTACGGTGTGGCGTGGTTCGGCATCCGCGTCAACACGTTCGCCAACTCGCGCACCGCCTTCGCCAGCCTCGAGGGAAAGCCGTACCCCGTGTACGCCATCCCGCTCAAGGCGGGCATGAGCATCGGCATGCTGCTCATCAGCGTCGAGCTCTTCATCATGCTGTGCATCCTGCTCTTCATCCCCGGCGACTACGCGGGGCCCTGCTTCATCGGCTTCGCCATCGGGGAATCGCTGGCGGCGGCCGCGCTGCGCATCGCGGGCGGCATCTTCACCAAGATCGCCGACATCGGATCGGACCTCATGAAGATCGTCTTCAACATCAAGGAGGACGACGCGCGCAATCCCGGTGTCATCGCCGATTGCACGGGCGACAACGCGGGCGACTCCGTGGGGCCGAGCGCGGACGGGTTCGAGACGTACGGCGTCACGGGGGTGGCGCTCATCTCGTTCATCCTCCTTGCCGTCAAGGAGCCCACCGTGCAGGTGCAGCTCCTCATCTGGATCTTCATGATGCGCGTGCTCATGATCGTGGCCAGCGGCGCCTCCTACCTCCTCAACGAGGCGGTGGCGAAGGGTAAATACTCGAACGCGAGCCGCATGAACTTCGAAGCACCCCTCACCACCCTCGTGTGGCTGACGTCCATCGTGTCGGTGGTGACCACTTACGCCGCGTCCTACCTCCTCATTCCCGACCTTGGCGACGGCTCCCTGTGGTGGAAGCTGTCCACGGTGATCACGTGCGGCACGCTTGCGGGCGCCATCATTCCCGAGTTCGTCAAGGTCTTCACGTCCACCGAATCGGGCCACGTGAGGGAGGTCGTCACCTCCGCGCGCGAAGGCGGCGCCTCCCTGAACATCCTCTCCGGGCTCGTGGCGGGTAATTTCAGCGCGTACTGGCTCGGCATGGTCATCGTGACGCTGATGGGCATCGCGTACTACGTGAGTACCTTTGGCCTCGGTGCCCTCATGGTGGCGCCGGCGGTGTTCGCGTTCGGGCTCGTCGCCTTCGGCTTTCTCGGTATGGGCCCCGTCACCATCGCCGTCGACTCCTACGGCCCCGTGACCGACAACGCGCAGTCCGTGTTCGAGCTGTCGGTGATCGAGCAGATCCCCAACGTGCGGCAGCAGATCCGCCAGGCCCACGGCTTCGACGTCAACTTCGAGCGCGCCAAGGAGCTGCTCGAGGAGAACGACGGCGCCGGCAACACGTTCAAGGCCACCGCCAAGCCCGTGCTCATCGGCACTGCGGTGGTGGGCGCCACCACGATGATCTTCTCCATCATCGTCGTCCTCACCGACAAGCTCACCCAGAACCTGGACAAGCTGTCGCTGCTGCATCCGCCCTTCCTGCTCGGGCTCATCACGGGCGGCGCCGTCATCTACTGGTTCACGGGTGCCTCCATGCAGGCGGTCACCACCGGCGCCTACCGGGCGGTGGAGTTCATCAAGGCCAACATCCGGCTCGAGGGGGTCACGAAGGCGTCCGTGGAGGACAGCAAGAAGGTGGTGGAGATCTGCACCCAGTATGCGCAGAAGGGCATGTTCAACATCTTCCTCACCGTGTTCTTCTCCACGCT
>JBKKCN010000569.1:0-3897 GCA_046712525.1 Candidatus Rokuibacteriota bacterium | reverse complement strand
GCCTTGAGCAGGCGCGTGACGTTGCCGGCGCCGGCGCCCAGATCGTAGACCTCCGCCGGGGCGGCGACGTCGATGCGGTTCAAGAGGTCGATCGCCGGTCGCAAGCGGTGATCGGCGAACTTCAGATACTGCGCGGGATCCCAGGCCACGGCGTTACCGGAGAGACTCGTCGCTGACGACGATGGCGCGGTGGCCGCGTGCGGCGAGCCGCGCCGCCTGCGCGTCGGCCTCCGCGCGCGTCGGAAAGGTGCCCGCGGCGCGCACGCGATAGAGCTCGCGGCCGCCGTCGCCGGCGCGGACGACCCGGCACTCGAATCCCGCGTCGGACAGTGTGCGCTGCAACGCCAGGGCCCCCGCTTCGTCGGTGAAGGCGCCCACCTGGAGCGCGAACGCGGGAGGCGCAGCCGCCCCCGCCGGGGGCGCGATCACGCGCAACCGCACGGGGGCGACACCGGGACCGACGATGCCGAGCCCGAGGCCCGCCGCATGGGACACGTCGAGGACGCGGCCGTCCACCCACGGCCCGCGATCGTTCACGCGCACGCGGACCGCGCGGCCGTTGTTGAGGTTCTCGACGTGCAGCCACGTGCTGAAGGGCAGGGTGCGATGCGCGGCGGTCATCCCGTTCATGTCGTAGACCTCGCCACTGGATGTCTTCCTGCCGTGGTAGGGATGGCCGTACCACGAGGCGAGCCCGCGCTCTTCGGCACCGACGACGGCCGGCGTCGGCCGCAGCGTCGCCCGTGGACCGGCGCACCCAATAGCGAGCCCGGCGACGACGACGAGCGGGAGCATGCGGGCGATGACGGTCGGCACAGCCTCATCATCGGCCAAGTCGGCCCTCGGCCCGAAGGACAATTCACGGGGTGCGGCGTACCATGGCGGGCAGGCGGTCGGCCCAGGCGAGCGAAAGGAGGCCCCGATGCCGAAGAATCCCCCGGAAAACATGCCGCGAATCACGCCCTACCTGCTGTACGAAGACGTCGGCGCCGCCATGGACTGGCTGGCGAGAGCCTTCGGCTTCCGCGAGCGCATGAGGCTGTCCGGTCCCGACGCGCGCACGCCGAGATGCAGCGCGACGACGGCGTCATCATGATGGGCAATCCCGGCGCGCAGTACAAGAACCCGAAGCGGCTCGGCCAGGTCACGCAGACCCTCTACGTGTACGTGGACGACGTCGACAAGCACTTCGCGCACGCGCGCCAGGCGGGCGCCAAGATCATCGACGAGCCCACGGACCCGTTCTACGGCGACCGTCGCTACGCCGCCGAGGATCCCGAGGGCCACGTGTGGTACTTCGCGCAGCACGTGCGTGACGTGAAGCCGGAAGACATGAAGATGCCCGCGCGTCCGGCGTGAATGGAGCTGTTCTTCGACCTCGACGGCACGCTGACGGATCCCGCCGTCGGCATCACGCTCTGTCTGCAGCACGCGGTAGTGCGGATGGGCGGTGAGCCGCCGCCCGCTCACGAGCTGACACGCTTCATCGGCCCTCCGCTGCGCACGACGTTCTGCGAGCTGCTGGCGACGGAGAACCCCGCCCTCGTGGAGGCGGCCATCGGTCACTATCGAGAGCGCTTTGCGGATGTCGGCATGTTCGAGAACGCGGTGTACGCGGACGTGCCGGCCGCGCTGGACAGGCTGCGCGCCGACGGCCATCGCCTGTGGCTGGTGACGTCGAAGCCCGAGGTGTACGCGCGCACGATCGTCGCCCACTTCAAGCTCGACCATCATTTTTCCGAGATGTACGGCTCCGAGCTGTCCGGTGAGCGCACCGACAAGGGCGAGCTCATCGCCCACGTGGTGGACCGCCAGCGCCTGGCGCGCGAGCGCGTGTGGATGATCGGCGATCGTGCCCACGACATCGCCGGCGGCCGGCGCAACGGCGTACGCACCATGGGCGTGCTGTGGGGGTACGGTACCGAGGAGGAGCTTCGTGGCGCCGGGGCCGACGCCATCGTGGCGTCGATGGGGGATCTACGGCACCGCGTCAACGCGCAAGCGCATTAAGGCAACATCTCCCCACGGTTCAACACCCCGATGAGGATCATGATCAAGATTTGCCCCGGATACCAGAGGCAAATCGGGGCCAAGGTCCACAGCAGTAAGGTCCAAGGGCGCTTACCGGAAGCGAAGAATGTTGTAGCGGCGAGAGAAATAAAAGCCAACGGGCACACTATCCAGAAAAGCCACATCGCCTCGAAGTTCGTGAGGCTAGGGCCAAAATACGGTGCTACGCCCGTCGCGATCGTGAGTGCTACCAGGAGCCAAAGGCCGACGGGACGGGTCATTGGCGGGCGTCGAAGATTGCTATGGCTCCCGCGCGGTAGCCCCAACTCGCGAACTCGGTGCCCGGGCGGGGTGGGCGCGCCCACTGTCTGGGATCTTTCGGCAAATCGCGTGCGCAGCGCACCAGTGATCGGTCGCATGCCTTCATGCACATGCTTCGGGTACTCGGGCACGCGTCGCACTCGCTCCAACAGTTGTCGTGATTCATATAGCACTCGTCTCCGCTGTCGCTTGGCGGAGCGGGCGGTCCATAGTATGGCGGAGTCAGACCGCCTGCCCAGTGTCTGCCACCCCAATTGCCGTTGCGTGGGCCGTGTACGAGTACATTGCGGTTCGACGCTGGTCGCCAGTTCATCGCATCCATACCGTACGGGTCCACGAACGTTATCGGATTGTTGTAGACGTAACCGTATACATTCGCGTCACCTCCGCCAAAGCCGAGGGGATCCTCGCTGATGAACCGCTGGAAGGCCGGGCTGTAGTAGCGCGCCCGGTAGTAGTAGACACCGATGCCGTCGTTCTCGCGGCCGCCGTACTGAAACGGATTCGTGGACGGGTCCGGTTGTGCGATCGTGGCCCCGAACGGGGCGTAGGCGTACGAGGTGGTGACGGTACCGGACGCGTCCGTGAGCGCCAGCACTGAGCCCGGAGCCGTAATCAGATAGAACTCGTTGTCCCCTCGGATCAGCGGCTCATCCGGCCAGGGTGCTCGCAGATATGGCGTCGCGGCTTGGCCCGAGACCTCGAGAACTATATCGACGCCATCGTAGAGATAGTGGACCGCGGTTCCATTGATGGTTTTGCCGACACGACGGTCGAACGCGTCATAGGTAAAGGTCGCCGCGTCGGTGGGGCCGTGGATAGCGGCGAGACGATTGCGGCCGTCCCACGTGAAGCTCGTCATGCCTTGCGTGTCGGTGATGGTCATCAGGTTGCCGTTGTTGTCGTACGCCAGGACCTGTTCATCGAAGCCGTCCTGGCGATTGCCTGCAGAGTACGTGGTGCTGGATACTGCGGGCGGTTGCGCCGTGCTGGCCAGACTGCCGCCTACTGAGACCCTATTGCCTGTGGCGTCGTAGTCGTAGACGAGATGTCCGAGCATGCCGGCCTTGTTGCGATAGACGAGCGCGGCTACCTGTGAGCCGACGTCATACTCGTAATCCGTGGACGCGCTGTTCGACAGTGCGACGCGGGTGCGCCGGCCCGCGTTATCGTGCTCGACTGTCGCGCGACGATCCGCCTGTGCCAGCCCCACCAGACGAGACGCTTCGTCGTAGTCGTATTCGACCGCCGCTTGGCCGGGCGCGCGCAGCTCGACGCGCCGTCCTGCGGCATCATAGCGATACGACACAGTGCCGAGTGGCATGGATTCGGTGACGAGCCGATCCATGGCGTCATACGAGCGAACCAGTGGGCCGCCGACAGAGTCCACGAGGCTCGCCAGCCGGCCCACCGCGTCGTACCCGTACAGCACCGTGCTGCCATCCGCATAGACAGCGCGCACCACGCGGTTGAGCACGTCGTACGTGTAGCGGCTGACCTGGCTGTTTCGATCTGTCTGCTGCGTGAGATTTCCCTGCTCGTCCCAAACGTACGTGTCCGTGTGGC
>JBKKCN010000568.1:0-5649 GCA_046712525.1 Candidatus Rokuibacteriota bacterium | reverse complement strand
TCCGGGGGCTTTGCGGGGGGGTCGCGGCGCCGGGGGGGCGCGCCGCGGGCGCCAGTCGCCGCCGCGCACGACGGGCTCCAGCGTGAGGACGGCGCCGACGATGCCACCCTCTCCGTGCACCGGGCCCATCCTCACCTGGGGAGAGTCGAGCACGTCGATGGCGCCGGTGGCGACCACGCGGCGCACCCGCTCCGGGATCCCCGGGCCACCGAGCTCCGGCCACACCTCCGTCAGTGGCCGGCCGCACGCCGCATCGCGCGCGATACCGGTCGCCCGCACGAGACCGCCGTCCCACGAGCGGACGATGAGGTCGAGGTCGACGACCGCGATGCCGACTCCGTCGGCCGCGGGAACGTCCGGCTGACTGGTCAGCGGCCCTTCCTTGCGCGCGATCCGGCGCGCGGCGCGCGGCCGTTCGTACGCGGCGCCGCCGCGGTGCGCTCGAACATGGAGGCAAGCTCCCCCGTGCGTCTCAGCAGTTCGGCGGTGCCGCCCTTCGTCTGCTTCACCCCGCGGGCGTTGCGCTCGGTGATCTCACGCACCTCGCCCAGCGAGCCGAGCAGCCGGCCGGACACGAGCGAGTTCTCGACGTTGGAGGCGGTGATCAGCTTCATCTGCTTGGAGGTGTTCTGGGCGGCGCTCGACATGTCCCGCATCGCGCGCGCCTGGTCCTTGGTGGCACGCGCCGCCTGCTCACACTGCTGGCGCATACTCTCGGCGGCGATGCTCACCTGCCCGGTGGCGGTCGCCTGCTCGGACATCGCCTTGTTCACGCGCAGGATCATCCGCGTGAGCTCCTCCGCAGCCCGGGAGATCTCCTGCCCGGCCGTCACCTGCTCGGCGAGCGCGCGCGAGGTGGCGGCGGCACCGCGTCGGATCGTGTCCGTCGCCTGCGTGATCTCCTTGGCGGAGGTGGCCTGCTCCGCGGAGGCGCGGCCCAGGCCCTTGGCAAGGCTGGAGGTGGTCTGGGCCGCCTTGATGATGTCGCGGGCGGCGCGGCCCTGCTCGTTCATCGCCTTCGTGACCTCGTGCGCGATCTTCCGCATCTGGGCCGTCGCTTGCACGATGCTGGTGGCGCCCGTCGCCTGCTCGCTGGTGGCACCGGCGATCTGTCGCGCCTGCTCGGCGGTGGCGTTGACGGCGGTCAGCACGTGCTGGACGGCGCCCTGCTGCTCGTTGGTGGCGTGCGCGATCTCGCCCACGATCTTCGCCGTGTCGCCGATGCCGCTCAGGATCTTCTTCAGCCCCGCCGCGCCTTCCTCCGCCATCGTGCTGGAGTTATCTGCAACCTTCAGGCCGTCGTTGGCGGCCGTCACCGCCTCCTGCGACACCTCCTGCAATCCCCTGATGATGGCCGCGATGTCGGCGGTCGCCTTGGCGGCGCGGTCGGCGAGGTTACGGATCTCTTCCGCCACCACTGCGAAGCCGCGGCCAGCGTCGCCCGCGCGCGCCGCTTCGATGGAGGCGTTGAGCGACAGCAGATTGGTGCGCTCCGAAATGAGGTTGATGGTGTCCACGATGCTGCTGATATCGCTCGTGCGCTTGCCCATCTCCCGGATGACCGTCGCCGACTGCGCCATCGACTCGCGCACGCGCCCGATGCCCTGGATGGAGCGCTGGATCACGGCCCCGCCGTCCTCGGCGTCGCGCGCGGCGCGGGTGGTCACGTCGACCGCCTGCTTGCCGAGCGCGGCCACGGCGCGGATCGACCGCTCCATCTGCACCGCGCTGGTGGCCGCCCCCGTGGCCGCCTCCGAGATGTGGCGCCCGTTCTGGGCGACGCTGTCGACGGAACGCGCCATCTGGGCGATGGAGGTCGCGTTCTGCTCCACGGCCGTAGCGAGATTTTCGGTCATCGCCCCCACCTGCTCGATCGAGGCCGCCATTTCATTGATCGAGGACGAAGACTCCTCGGCGGCGATGGCAAGATCGCGCGAGTTACCGGCCACCCCCTGGATCGACCGCGTCATCTCTTCGAGAGCGGCCGCTGTCTGGTTGACCGAGGAGGCGAGGGCGTCGGTGTCAGCGCTGACGCCCTTGGTGGACGCCGCCATCTCGTTCATCGACGTGGTCACCTGCTGAGCCGTGGTCGCCATGTCGGTGGTGGTGGCCGTGACGCTTTGAATGGACGCGTGCGTCTCCTGCACCGCGGCCGACGTGTCCGTCACCGAGGACGCGAGGCTCGCCGTGTTGGCGGACACCTGCTCGACGGAGGCCGCCATCTCGTTGATGGACGACACGAGCTCCTCCGTGGAAGCCGACACCGATTGCGCCTGTCCCGCCGCCTCCTTCAACGCCCCCGTCATGTGGGTCACCCCGGCGAGCGCGGTGTCCAGCGAGCGCACCTGCGCGTCGGCGCCCGCGGACACCTCGTCCGCGATGCGACCGATCTCCTCGGCGGCCACCGCCACCTGACGGGTCTGGTCCATGACGCGCCCGTCATCGACCGCGTACCCGATCCTCTCCCTGCTGGTGCTGACACGATGACCGTTGGAGCCGTTGGATCCGCGCGCGCCGTTCGACTTCGCCGCCATAACGTGTGTCTCCTTTTTCGTCGTTGCCGTGCTACGCCGGAATCGCGGCGTCCGCGACGTTCAGTACTTCGGCCAGATCGAGGACGAGGACGATGCGGTCGCCCAGGGTCGCGATCCCTTCCAGATACTTGCCGCTGAGAGCGCCGATGGCGTCGTGGGGAGGCCGGATCGCCTGCGCCTCGATGGGCGCGAACTCGCGGGCGCTGTCGACCACCAACCCCGCCACCCGGCCGCCCGCCTGCACAACGAGCAGCCGCGTGCGCAGATCGTAGGGAACCTTCTCGAAGCCGAAGCGCGTCCTCAGATTCAGCACCGGGACCACCTGCCCCCGCGAGAACACCACGCCGTCCACGAAGGGCGCGGCATTCGGCACCGGCGTCACCTCGTCCACCATCTCCATGTGCTGGACGTCGCGCGTGCGGATCGCGTATGTCGTGCCCGCGAGCCCGAACAGAATGAACGTTTCGGTCAATTGATTACATGGGGGGCCCCGATATGGCCCCCCATCCTCAGAAGATGTTTCATCGCACGCTCCGTTCCCGTCCCCGCCGGCTGAGGGCGAGGACGTCCACGATCAGCACCATATGGCCGTCGCCGAGCTCGGTGGCTCCCGCGACACCCTCCACCTTGATGAAGGGGACGGAGAAGGTCCGCACCACGATCTCGCGCTGGCCGATGACGCGGTCCACCACGATGCCCACCGCCGCCGCCCCGCGCCCGACCACGAACGCGTGGAAGCGCAGGCGCGGCCGCTCCGGGAGACGGAAGAGCCGGACCAGCCGCAGCAGGGGGAGGACGCCGCCGCGGTAGGGGACGATCTCGTTGTTCTGAAGCTGGCGTACGGTGGACGGCTCCACCTCGATCACCTCCGACACCGCCCCCTGCGGCACGGCGAAGGTGCGGTCGCCGGCGGTGGCGATGAGGGCATCCGTGATGGCCAACGTGAGCGGCAGCTGCAGCGTGAAGCGGGTGCCGCGCCCCTGCTCCGTCTCCAGCGTCATCGTGCCGCCCATGGCGTGCACGGCGTTCCTGACCACGGCCATCCCGACACCGCGTCCGCTCGCACGGTCCGCTTCTTCGCGGGTGGAGACTCCGGAGGCGCAGATGAGATCGAGGAGGGTGGCGGCATCAGGCGCCGCGTCGTCCACATCCCGGCCGAGGGCGCGCGCGCGCTCGGCCACGCGCCCCGCATCGATACCCCGGCCGTCGTCCTCCACCTCGATGACGACGAGATCGCCCGCCGTCGAGGCCCGCAGCGTGAGACAGCCCTCGTCCGGCTTGCCCTGCGCGGCGCGCTCCGCCGTCGACTCCAGGCCGTGCGTGATGGCGTTGCGGATGAGGTGAAGGAGAGGATCCATCATGCGCTCGATGAGGAACTTGTCGATCTCGGTGGACTGGCCGTGAAGGTCGAGCTTCACACGCTTGCCCTGCTCGCGTGCGAGGTCACGCACGACGAAGATCATGCGCTCGAAGACCTCCCCAATGGGCACGAGGCGCACCCGCATGACGCCTTCGCGCAGATCGCGCAGGTGGCGCTCGATGGCGATGCCGTTTTCCTGAAGCGTGCGCCACTCCGTCGCCGGCACGTGCGCCTCCACGCGGCCGAGGTTGTCGGCCAGGCGCGCGCGCGCGATGACGATGTCGCCGATGATGCGCATGAGATCGTCCAGCCGCGTGAGGTCGACACGCACGAAATGCGAGGGCGCCAGGGTGACGGGAGCGCTCACCATGTCCGACGGCGACGCCGCTGACACCACCGTCTCCTGGAGCGGCGCCTCCATGGGCGCCACCGTGAGCCCTTCCTCCTGCCACGCGCGCACTGCCGCCTCGGGGAGGGCGGTGGCGAAGACGAAGTCGAACGCGATGCCGCCACCGGGCGTCACCTGGGGCGCGGCATGCACGATCTGGCCCGCCTCCTGGAGCTTCGCCCGGATCACATTGACGTTCACGCCGCGCGCGATGAGCTCGGGCGTCGGCACGTACCGCACGCGCCACCTCGCCAGCCCCACCACCGCCAGCTGCTCCGTCGGCAACGGCGCGGGCGCCCGCCCGCCGCCGGGCCGCCCCTGCGACACGAGCGCCACGAGTCGCTCGAGGGTCGCCTCCACGGCGGGGGCCGCGTGCCCGTCGCGCCGCGCCTCGATGACCTGCTCCAGCATGCGCGTGCCCGCGATCAGGCTTTCCACGCCGTCGCTCGTGAGGGCGGTGTCGGCGCGCTGCAGGGCCCGCAGGTAGCTCTCCATCTCGTGCGCGAGGCGTTCCGCGTCGCGCAGCTCGACCATCCCCGACAGGCCCTTGAGCGAGTGGAAGCTGCGAAAGAGCTGATCGAGGGCGGCAGGATCCGCCTGCCCCTGCTCGGCGGCGTCGGAGAGGGCGAGGAGCGCGCGGCGAACGCTGCGCAGATGATCGTCGCACTCGGCGAAGTAATCGTCCATGAAGCCGGTCAGAAAACCGGTGCCCGACTCAGGCCTGGACACGGGTCCGCGTCGCTTCCAGCAGCGCGTGCGCCTGGGCGGCGAGGACGCGCGGCACGAACGGCTTCGTCATGTAGGCGGTGGCGCCCGCGGCCATGGCGGCGGTGCGGCTGTCCTCGTCTCCACGCGTGGTGACGACGAGGACCGGCGTTGCACGGTAGCGCTGATGGCCGCGAAGAAACGTCAGCACCTCGAGGCCGTGCATATCCGGCATGTTCAGATCGAGGATCACCAGGGCGACGGGCGTGATCGCGAGCTTTTCGATGGCTTCGAGGCCGCTGCCGGCCTCCACGAAGTGGACGTCCGCAATCTCACGCAGCGAGGCCGTGACCATGCGACGGATGGTCGGTGAATCGTCGACGAGCAAGATCGTTGTAGTCACGGTGGCATCGCTAACGAAGGTCTGTAAGTATCCGCGATACAACGAGAATCTGCAACCGCAAGGGGCGGTAGGCGAAAACTTTACTCACCCACGCTTTTTTACATACGCGACTCCGTGACGGTCAGGCGCCGTTCGATACGGCCCAAACGGTGGCTGAAGGCGTCGACGATGGGCCCTGCGATGCCGGCGGAGCGGGCGAGGGCGAGGGCGGCGGAGACGACGGAGCGCGCGGCCACGAAGTCGTGACGGCGGTGCTCGT
>JBKKCN010000567.1:0-10148 GCA_046712525.1 Candidatus Rokuibacteriota bacterium | reverse complement strand
CAGTAGTACTGCGAGAGCATGCGCGCGGGCGTGCTCCCGGTGCTCAGCCACATGATGGCGGGCAACACGTGCAGGAAGTACAGCCGTAGGACGCCGCGCGTCGCGCGCGATTGGGCGCGGGAGATCTCGAGGACGAGCAGGCGCCCGCCGGGCTTGAGGACGCGGCGGCACTCCGTGAACGCGACCTCGAGGTCGGTCACGTGGCGGAGCGCGTAGCCGAAGGTGAGCACGTCGAAGCGCTCGCCGGGAAACGGCAGCGTCTCCACCTGCCCCTGCACGAGCGGCGCCGCGGAGGCCTTGCGTGCCTCGCGGAGCATGCCCGCGCTCGGATCGAGTCCGAAGACGGCGCGCGGATCGCCGACGATCTGCACCGCCGAGCGCGCGACGAGGCCGGTGCCGGTGGCGATGTCGAGCACTTTCATCCCCGCCTTCAATCCGGCGCGCAGCAGCGCCTGGCGCCGGTACCACTGGCCGGAGCCGAACGACATGAGCTGGCACAGCCGGTCGTAGTGCCGCGCCGAGTTGTCGAAGAGCGAGGTGACGAAGCGGGCCCGCTCCGCGTCGCTGCCGTAGTACTCCGTCAGCACGGGATGCGGCGCCGTGCGCGTTTTCCGCTCGTCAGTCACGGGTGGCTCCGATGGCGGCGGCGTAGAAACCGGGGAAGACGTCGCGGATGCGCGCGACATCGGGCAGGAACGTGACGCCGGCGAAGCCGGCGGCGGTGAGGGCCTCCGCCCATTGCTCGGGGGTCTGGAAGCCGCGGGCGCGAAACGTCTGCATCAGGTTGAAGATGAACTCCGGGTAGATGGTCTGCCCCGGCCGCGGCCGGATGCACTCGGAGAAGACGAGCCGGCCCCCCCGCCGCAGCGCCCCGCGGATCTCGCCCAGCGTGAAGGCGAGATCGCGCGCGACGTGCAGCGTGTTCACCGCATACACGACCGACATGCTCGCGGGCGCGACGCCCTGCTCGGCAAAGGGCCGGTCCATGTCGAGGGCTGCCGTGGTCAGCACGGCAGGGTCGGGCCACCGCTCGCGCAGGAGTCGCTCGCCGCGCCGCAGGAAGGCGGGGACCAGCTCCGTGAAGCGGTACGCCTGGACGTCACCCAAACGGCCGCCCGCCGCGAGCCGGTCCCGCACCGCGAGCGCGCCGCTGCCGAGGCCGCCGCCGAGCTCGAGAAGAGCGCCGCGGCCCGCCGGCATCCATTCGACGAGGGCGGCCGCGCCCACTGCGTTGTTCACCGCATAGAGCGGATTGTCGTTGGAGAAATAGCTCGTCCACAGCGACAGGCGTCTGGGCGCGAGCAGGATCTCCTCGCCCGATCGCTCGCCGCGGAGAAACTCTGGATACTCCCGCGCCGCGGTCTCGGCGAGCGCGTACGACGGCAGGCACGTGGCGTCGTGCCGGCGCTGCTCCGCCAGCACGTGGGCAGGATCCACGGCAGCGATCGCATGCTCGGCGCGGAACCGTCCCGCGTCGCTGGCGAGCACGCCGCGGCGGGCGAGATGCCGAAGGATCCAGTGCAACGGCACCGCACTGGATTGCGGATCCAGGCCGCACCGTGCGGCGACGTCCTCGGGCCCGCGCCACTCCGCGAGCGCGGCCTCGAGACCGCACTCGGCGAAGACCTGCACGGTGAGACGGTGCACGTACTCGTCGAAGAGGAAGTCGGAGCGGGTGAACCGCGGCCCGAAGAGCGGCGCCACCGACGGTGGCAGCAGGCGCGTGACGGTGGCGGCGACGGCGTCCGCTCGCGCGAAGTCCACCGGAGCACCGGGGCCCTCTCTCGCGGGCGCAGCCACGAAGGCGTCGCTCATGGCGACCACACGTCGAAGAAGTTGAACCACTGCGTGGGGTGCTCGCGCACGATGTCCTCCAGCAGCCGTACCCACACGCGGGCCGCGCCCTCTTCATCGCCGCGCTCCACGCTGATCGGCGGCGCCAAACGAACCGTATAGCGATACCCGGGGCCGAGCACGCAGAAGGCGGGCACGACGGGGACACCCGCCGCGCGCGCGAGCAGGAAGGGCCCGAGCGGGAAGAACGCGGGTCGTCCGAAGAAAGGAATGGCCACGTCGCCGCGCGTGCCGATGGCGCGGTCGCCCTGCAGCGCGACCACCTCGCCGCGCCGCAGCGCCGACAGGAGCTGGATGCCGATGCGGGGATGGCTGCGCGGCACGAATCGCATCCCGTCACCATTGCGCCGCACCCAGCGCTCGAGCTCGGGCGCTTCCTCGGCGGCCACGACGACATTGGTGCGGCGCGCGGACTCGCCGGCGAGGAGGCGTCCGGCGAGTTCCCAGTTACCGACGTGCGCCGTGACGGACACGAGACCGCCCGGCAACCGCGCCACGTCGTCGCCCCCGCTCACCGACTCCACGTACGCGGACAGGCGCGCCAGGGGCTGCCGATTCGTCGAGACGAGATCGCTGAAGCACATCGCGAAGTCCTGGAAGACGCGCGCCGTGAGCGCCTCCAGACGCCCGCCCGATGCGCCCGTCGTGACCTCCAGCGTCCGTCGTACGGCCGCCTGCTCGGCGGGAAGGAGACGGCGCGCCACCTGACCGAGCCGGCGCGCGAGAGCCAGACGCCCCGGGCGCGGCACCCAGCCCAGCCCCTCCGCCATTCGATAGAGGCGCGCGCGATTGTATGAGTGCCAGTGCCATCGCGGTGGTTCGGACAACCCCGGCGCACCGACGCCGTCGATGACGCCCGGCGTGCCGCCGCGGAGCGTGCCTTCAGGGGATTCGAACATCCGCCACAGTATAGTGCAGCGCCGTGGCCGCAATCGTTGCGTCCACCGATGGGCGGGAGATAGACTCCCCGCATGCCGCCCCCCTGCCGACGGGCGCTCGTGACCGGCGGCAGCCGCGGCGTCGGTTTCGCCGTGGCTCGAGCCCTCGCCCGCGACGGCCACGAGGTCGTTGCCACCTACGCCCACGACGAAGCGGTGGCGGGCGCCGCGCGCGCGGCGGTGGCCGCCGAACGGTTGTCCATCTCGCTCCTGCGCTGCGATGCGGGATCGTCCGCCGAGGTCGAGGAGCTGTTCGCGCGCGTGGGCCCCATCGACGTGCTCGTCCACGCCGCCGGGTTCACCCGTGACCGGTTGCTCCTCACCACGCGCGATGGCGACTTCGACGACCTCGTGGCCGTACACCTGAGGGGCGGGTACCTCGCCTCCCGCCATGCGATGCCGGCGATGATCGCGCAGGGTTGGGGGCGCATTGTCTACGTCATCTCACCCACGGCGCTCGTGGGGCGGCGCGGCCAGACCAGCTATGCCGCCGCGAAGGCCGGACTCATCGGCATGTGCCGGGCGCTGGCGCGGGAGGTGGGCGCGCTCGGCGTCACCGTCAACTGCGTGTCGGCGGGATTCCTGGACACGGCACTGACCGCCGGCCTCCGCGCCGATGTACGCGCGGAGCTGCTGGCGGCGATCCCGCTCGGACGCGCGGGCCGAGCCGACGACGTGGCGCCTGCTATCGCGTTTCTCTGCTCCGACCGCGCCGCGTACGTCACCGGCCAGGTGCTCTCCGTCGACGGAGGATTGACATGATCTCGTTCATGATCTGATCGAATCTAACACCACGACGGATAACGCCATTGCCGCCGTGGCCATGAGGGCCGCAATGATGACGATCCGCACCGCGGTCGAGATGTCGTCGGCTGTAGGCTGGGGCCCCTCGCCGAGGACGTAGTGTTCGGGCTTTTCGAGCCGGACACGGAGAGCGCCGGCCATCGCCGCCATCGTCCAGCCGGCGTTCGGGCTCGCCGTCCGCGCGTGCTGGCCGAGCATCGTCCGCCATGCACGGCCGGCATCGGCGCCGGCGAGCGCGGCGGCGGCGACGATGGCCAACGCCGCCAGGCGCGCCGGAATGAAGTTGAGCGCGTCGTCCAGCCGCGCGGCCACCTTGCCGAAATGCTCGAGGGTCCCGCGCCGGTAGCCGATCATCGAGTCCGCGGTATTGACGGCGCGGTAGACAAAGGCGCCGGGCAGGCCGAAGGCCAGGTAGAAGGCCACGGGCGCCAGCACGCTGTCGGTGAGGTTCTCGGCCACGGACTCGATGGTGGCGGCGGCCACCTGCCCCGCGCCGAGGAGAGCGGTGGGCCGGCTCACGAGGTCGCGCCCCACCGCGGAGCGCGCGCCGTCGAGATCGCCGCCACGCAACGCCGCTTGCACTCGCCGCGCTGCACGAACGAGGTCGCGCAGCGACAGCATGGTGGTGAGCGCGAGAGCCTCGATGACGACCCCCGGGCCACCCGCCGCCCGCGCCAGCATCGTCACCAGCGCGCCCGCCATTGCGGCGACCACCGCCACCGCGATGGTGAGCGCCGCCCCCGCCACGAGCAGCCGGGCGGGCGAGCCCACGCACAGCGCGCGACGTCCGAGGGAAATCGCCCCGCCCATCCACGCTACGGGATGAAAGCGGCTCGGCGGATCGCCGGCGACCGCATCGATCCCAATCGCCAAGGCCAGTGCGAGGAGCGGAAGGTGCAGCTAACGACCGAAGCGAACGCTCACGCCGGTTCTGAGCGCGTAGTCGGGCGCCGGTCCTTTGAGCGAGGTGGCAACGGCAGCGTCGAGGGCGACGTCACGGGTGACCGTCCACACCACGCCCGCGTCGGCGCCCACCATGTGCCGGCCGTCGCGCTCGTCGGGCGAGGCGTAGAAGATTTCGACAAAGGCCGACAGTGACTTCGCCACCTCTCGGCTGAGCGAAGCCGAAGCGAGGCCCTGGAACAGAAACCCGCTGGGACGCGACTGTCCGAGGCCGACGAGCGCCGCGTTGACGGTGAGAGCGAGCTCGCACGGCAGCTCGAAGTCAGCGAGGAGCACCACGCCGAAGTCCGGATGCTCGGAGCCGATGGGTGCTTCGGCGACGGGCAGCGTCACGAAGGGCAGGATGCCGAGCGCGGGCGCACCGTCCACGGCGTCGAGGACGCGGTATTTCAGCGCCACGGTGAGGTCCCCGAGCCCGGTCGCATCGTCCTCGCCGCGCAGGGCGACGAGCGGCTCCCCTTCCAGGCGCAGCTCGAGGCGATCGGTGAGCCCGGCGCGCAGCGCCATCTGCAGCGCGAAACGCCGCTCCGCAGCCCTCGCCGCCACACTGGTCCGCGCGTACTCCACGCCGGTCTCGAGCTGAAAGACACCTGGCCCCATGGTGCCGGTGGAGTTGCTGACATCGGGGCGATCGACCTCGAGGGCGCCGTCATCCTGCGCGGCGGCGATGCTGCACGACAGGACGAGCACGACGCCGACGAGGAGCGTCCTCATGCGCGGTCGGCGTACTGCTCGCGCATGCTCTGCCACAGGCGCATCTTCTCCCAGCGCGGCTCGCGGACGCGACGCAGCTCGTCGTCGAGGTGCGGATTGGGGAAGAAGATGGTGATCATCTGCTCGCCGTGGCCGTTCCAGAGCCGCAATCCAAAGGAGCCCGGCACACACGAGCCACCTTCGCTGCGGAAGAACGCCGCGCGCGCGACGCGCCGCACTCGCGCGAGGTCGCTCGCCGCACCGCGATGGTCGTTCACGCACAGATGGAAGTGCCAGGCGCCCACGTCGACTGTCAGGTAGCCATCCAGCATCGAGAGCTTCGGCGCCTCGGGAAAGCGGATCTCGTAGGCAGCGCCCTCGATGATCGGCCCCGCGAACACCTCCGCCCAGTGGTCGGTGAAGATCTCCGTGAGCAGCCGCTGCACGCGATCGCCGCCCACGTCGATCTCGTCATACTCGGTGGTGGTACCGTCCAGGCCGTGCTCCGTCGTCTTCGCCATGGCGGAGGATTCTACAGGATGGGAGGTCTCGAATGGCCCTCGATGGCTCAGCGCAGCTCGAACACGACGGGTAGGCGGACGCGCAGCGTGCGGGGGATGACGTCGGCGGGGAACGGCACCCGGGGTAGACTGCGGACGGCTTCGAGGGCGGCCTCGTCGAGAAGGGCGTGGCTGGATGAGGTCACGAGCGACACGCCGGAGATCCTGCCGGTGGGCTCCACCGTGATCTCCACGTGCACGCTCCCTGTCACACCGCGGCGCCGCGCGGCCATCGGGTAGCGAAGCGATTCCTGGATGCGCCGGCGCACGAGCGCCAGGTACGCGGCGTACTGCGAACCGGCGCGATCCCCGTCTCCCGGCAACGCGAGCGCGGTCGTTCCCGCTCCCCGCTGGTCGCCCCCGGTCGGGTTCTTGCCCGTGTCGGTCCCGGCCGATGATGGTGTCGGCGCGAACGTCTCGAGCCCAGGAACCGACGGTGAAGAGCCCACCTCGGATCCGTGAGTGACGCCCTCGACGCCTCGCGTGGCCGTGCCGCCAGCGGACGCGGACGCCGGCGGGGACGGGCTCGCTGCGGGCGTCGGTGACGCGAGAACCGGCGCCGGGGACGGACTCGCCGCGGGCGACGGTGGCGCGAACACCGCGAACACCGGGGAGGCCGGGACCTCGGTCGGTGCGGGTGGCGAGGCTGCAACGGGGGGCTCGGGCATCTCCGCGCGCGGGGGCGCGGTGGGCGCGGCGGAGAGCTCGGAAGTAGTAGATGGAGCCGATGCCACGCGCGGTCGCCCGCGGTCGCGAGCGGCCGCCGCGCTGCGCGGGGCAGAGGCGACCGAAGGCGGGGAAGACACCGCCGCTGCCGGCGACGATGCGGCCCCGCCGTCCGTCGACGATCCGTCGAGCGGGCGCGTGAGATCGATGAAGAGCGCCGGCGGGGGCGCGGGCTCCCAAAGCAGGACGAGCACGAGCGCGACCACGGCCGCGTGCAGGGCGAGCGAGATCGATATGCCGCGCAGGCCCGGAAGCTTCACGCGTGTTCCTGCATCCATCGATGCACGCCCGCTTCCAGCGCGCGCCGCGCGGCGCGGGCCACCACCCATCCCAGATCGCTGACGGGACCGCCGAAGCGGCAGCGCGCGCCGCGGCCGGTGGCCGCCACCGCCACCGCATCGGTCGATGTCCCGCTCGCCGCGCGGCCGTCCGCACACCGCAGGCCCGCCGCCGCCAGCACCGCCGTCTTCACCTCCGTCACCGTCATCACGACGTTGACGAGCGCGGCGGGCTCGGGGTCGGCGTCGAGCACGACGATGGTGTTGATGGTGGAGGGCGAAGGTGCCGCGCGCACGCTGGCGCCGGCGTCGATGGCATTGCTGAGTCCGACGGTGACGATGACGAGGGCGCTCACGTCCGCGCCGTTCTCCATCGTCGTCTCCGCTTTCTCCGTGGCGGCGGCGGTGAGCAGCCCCACCACCGGTCCTGCCATGGCATTCCGCCGGACAAACGTCTCCACGGTGAGGTCGGCGTCCTGCCACGGCATGTCCTTGTGGACGTGCAGGTTCACGATGGCGCGGGCGCGGGTGATCCCGCCCCCGGCGATGGCCGACGAGATGACGGTGAGCAGGCGGTCGGCGCTCACGATCACCGCCTGCGGGCTCACCGTCACCTCGACGCCGTCGATCAAAACGACGCCCGTAGCCCCACGAGCGCGTTGATGCCGAGGGCGGGGAACCCCCGCACCTCCGAATACCCTTCGTCGAGGACGTTCTGGACGCGGGCCGTAACGTCGAGGGCCCTCAGGAGTGCGTACCGGTTCAGCAGCCGGTACGTCCCTCCCAGGTCGACACGCGTGTTGCCGCGATTGTAGGTATCGCCAATGGGCTCGTGTTGCCGCGAGCGCGTGAGCACCTCGCCGAAGAGCGACAGCCGCGGCATCGGCTGCCATGCCAGTCGCACGTTCCAGCGATGACGCGGCTCCCGCGGCAGCGGCCGGTCCGTCAGGAGATTCTCCGTGTCCGTGTACGTGTAGTTCACGGCGGCGGTGAGGTTGTCGAGGAGATCAACCTCCGAGGCGAACTCGATGCCCGTGCTGCGCGCCCGCCCGATATTGCCGGTGGTGACGAAAGGCGGGCCGGGCAGGAACACGCAGCAGGCGATCAGGTTCTTGTAGCGGGTGTCGAAGTACGTGAGGCCGAGGCGAATCCGGTTGTCCCACAGCTTCTGGTCCACACCCACGTCGTATCCGAAGCTCTCCTCGGGCTGCAGGTCGGGATTGGAGAAGCCCGGGAAGAACAGCTCGTTGAACGTCGGCGCCCGGAAGCCCGAGCCCGCGCTGCCACGCAGGCGCGTGCCCCACGCCTTGATCAGGTACGACAGCGAGCCGCGCTCGGTGACAGAGGTCCCGAACACGCTATTGTCCTCGACGCGGACGCCCGCCGCCATGAAGAGACGGTCGAAGAAGCGGAATTGCTGCTGGAAGAAGACCGAGCTCGTGTCGGTCCGCGGCGAGAACTCATTGAAGCCCGTGACCTTGGCGAACTCCTCCCGGTACTCGAGGCCGATGGTGCTCGTGCTCCACGTGCCGGCGTGGAAGTGGTTGAGCCACTCTACTTCGCGTCTTTCCACGTCGAACTTCCCGGGAAAGTCGCACGGGGGTCCGAAGGTGATGGGCAGGCATCCATAGGGATCGGGCGGATCGATGAAGTCCTGCACGTTGGTGTAGCGCGACAGGCGCATGTCGCTCTCCCACCACGTGACCGGCCGCGTATGCCCCTGCAGAGTCAGCGTGAGGGTCTCGGTCTCCTGCCGCGTGTTGGGATCGAAAAAGTTGGGCTTGATGGGCGCCGGCACCGCCTCGAACTCCCCGGGAAGTCCGGTCTCCGTGCGGTTCCACCGCATGATGAACGCCAGTGACGTCTGCGCGGGCAGCGTGAGCCCGAGCCGCAGGCTCACCGCGTTCTGATTCATCGCATCGTTGATGACGTGGCCGCCGGATTCCAGGTGTGAAAAGGAGAACGCGTAGTCGAACAGCTTGTAGGCGCCGCTGAAGCCCGTCGACGTGCGAAAGGTGTCGTAATTGCCGACTTCCTGCTGCAGCCACGCGTTGAAGGGGCCCTGGCCTTTTTTGGTGATGATGTGGATCACGCCGCCGATGGCGTCGGCGCCGTACAGCGTCGACTGCGAGCCGCGGATGACCTCGATGCGCTCGATGAGGTCGGGCGAGATGTCCGCGAAGTCCACCTGCCCCAGGGTGGGGCTCTTCACGCGCACGCCGTCGATGAGCACCTGCACCTGGTTGGGATTGGAACCCCGGATGGAGATCGTCGAGGTCTTGCCGTAGCTGCCCGAGCGCCGCACGTCGATGCCCGGCACATGACGGAGCGCGTCCTCCACCGTCGGGTAGTGGCGCGTCTCGATCTCCTCGCCGGTGACAACGGTCACGCTCGTCCCCACCTGGTCGGCGGGTGTCTCGATCTTCGTCGCGCTCACCACCACCGGCTCCAGCGATTTCACGTCCTGCGCGCGGGCGACTCCGAGGGCCGCCAGCACCACCACGATGACCATCAGCGTCCGTGCCATCCCTCACTCCTTTTCTGCGAAAGGGGTTGGAAGCGAATGTCCCGGACGAGGTCTCCTGACTCGTGGATCGTCACGTGCGTCCACGCCTTCCCGTCCGCATCGCGGACAGTGGCCCGGGCCTCCGCGCAGTGCGCGTGACCCGGCATGGACGGCGCTCCCCACTTACAGTGGCGCGACCGTGCCGGCCTCGGCGGTGAACCGCCTCACCGGCTTCCCTGCCTCCGGGACGACTTCATCAGCGGCTGCCCGTGCCTCACCTCCCCTCGGCGGTCGGCCACGCCACCTGCACGAGAGGCCGGCCGCTCGTCTGGTTCTTGTCCACGGTGACGCGACAGCCGAAGACGGACTCGAGCGTGGTCTGCTCCAGCACCTCGTGGGGCGTGCCCACCCGCACGACCTCGCCCTCGCGCAGCAGGAGAAGGCGATCGCACAACTCCGAGGCGAGGTTCAAGTCATGGGAGACGAGGAGGACGCCTACACGCCGCTCGCGATTCAACCGGCGCAGCAGCTCCACCGTCTCCGCCTGGTAGCGCAGGTCGAGGTGTGCGGTGGGCTCGTCCAGCACGAGCAGCCGCGGCCCCTGCGCCAGTGCGCGCGCGAGCAGCGCGCGCTGCCGCTCGCCACCGCTGAGCTGATCGAGGGGCAGCGGCGCGAGCGCGAGCGTCCCCGTCGCGCTCATCGCCTCGCGCGCGGCCGCCAGGTCGCCCGCGTCCTCGAAGAAGCGCCGCGGCGCGTGCGGATAGCGGCCCATCAGCACGAGCTCCTCGACGGAGAAGGGAAACGGCCGCGGCGCTTCCTGCGGTAC